>JAZQDI010000001.1:0-17471 GCA_045546715.1 Oscillospiraceae bacterium
AAAAAATTGTGAGGGGCCCCGGGGGGGCAAGGCCCCCGCCGGCAGCCTTGCTCTTTCAGAGCGTTTATGGTATAAACAAAAGCAAGAAAATGTGAAAGGATGCATGATATGGGAAAGAAAATTGTTGTCGTCAATGCGAGCGCCCGCAAGGGCTGGAACACGGACACGCTTGTTTCCGAGGCGGCCG
The DNA here is from genome assembly GCA_045546715.1 of Oscillospiraceae bacterium. Lineage (GTDB taxonomy): Bacteria > Bacillota > Clostridia > Oscillospirales > Oscillospiraceae > CAG-103. Next base: position 188 of record JAZQDI010000001.1, read on the forward strand.
CCGGCGCGGCGTCCGTCGGCGCCGAGGTGCAGAAGTTCGATCTCTATCGGCTGGAGAAATTCACCGGCTGCATCTCCTGCTTCGGCTGCAAGCGCGAGAAGTTCAAGGGCCACTGCATCTGCCGCGACGGGCTCACGCCCGTGCTGGACGCCATTCGCGAGGCTGACGGACTCGTCATCGGTTCGCCGAACTATCTGGGCGAGCTGAGCGCGTCGTTCCGCGCGCTGTATGAGCGGCTGATCTTCCAGAATCTCACCTATAACGCCGAAAACTACTGCTGCAACCAGAACCCCATTCCCGTGCTGCTGGTGCTCACGAGCAACGCCCCGGAGGGGTACTATGCTGATCTGATGCAGAATTACCGCGAGACGCTCAGCCGCTTCGTCGGCCCGACGGAGGTTTTCGTCAGCGGCGACACGCTGCAGCTCAAGGACTACAGCAAGCTCGACTGGGAGTGGTCCATCTTTGATCCGGAGGCGAAGCAGCGCCGCCATGAGACCGTCTTCCCGGAGCACCGCAAGCAGCTCTTCGCCCTCGGCGCCGCCATGGGAAAGTAGGGGCGACCTGCGGTCGCCCGCGCATTGAGACGAACAAAATCCAAACGATCTTATAACACAGGAGGTACCTTCATGCAAATCAAAGCGGTCAAATTCAGAAGAGACGGTTATTATTCTCAGCCCTTCGCCTTCGGCGGTGAGGAGGGCATGGACAAGTTCGACCTGAACGTTCGCTATCGCGGCAGCCTGCAGAACTATCTCATTGACACCGGCGACGAGGTCATCCTCGTGGACACCGGTCTCCCCGCCGGCACGCCCGAGGAAAAGCCCAACGAGACCAGCCTTGCCTTTACCGGCAAGGACATCTGCACTTACATGGAGGCGCTCGCCGCGCTCGGCTATCAGCCGGAGCAGGTGACGAAGATCCTTCTCACGCACAAGCACGCCGACCATTCCGGTGAGCTGCGCTCCTTCCCGAAGGCGCAGATTTTCGTAAACGCCGAGGAGGTCTCCGCCGACGAGCTGCAGGGGCTGGAGAATATCGTCCCTGTCGCGTTTACCGACGGCGCGTATTATAATTTCCCCGTCTGCCAGAAGATCTGTGACGGCGTGACATTCGTCCGCGCCAAGGGCCATACCAACGGCAACAGCATCGTCGTCGCGGAGAAGGACGGGCTGTTCTACATGCTCCACGGCGATATCACCTATGTCGACGAGGCGCTCTATGAAAACAAGCTCTCTGTCGTCTATGACGACCGCGGTGCCGCGCGCGAGACGCTTGACCGCGTGCGCGAGTTTGTGCGCCATCAGCCCACGGTCTATTGCGGCACGCACACCCCGCAGGGCTATGAAAACCTCGAGGCAGGCCGCGTCATGGATCTCGACCACCCGGTTCCGACCGTCCTCGCGGAGGTGGACTTCAGCGCTGTGGAGGCGACAGGGAAGTATGTCTGCTCCATCTGCGGCTATGTCTATGATCCCGCCGAGCATGACGGCGCGGCGTTTGAGACGCTGCCGGACGACTGGAAATGCCCCCGCTGCAAGCAGGGCAAGGAAAAGTTCAATCCCGCCTGATGATCAGAGCAGAACCTTTCGGCGTGACCGGCTCCGGAGAGCCGGTCACGTGCTGTACGCTTGAGAACTCTGCCGGCATGTCCGTCTCCGTGCTGGATTACGGCTGCACGATTCAGCGCATTGTCGTGCCCGACCGCGCGGGAAACCGCGTGAATGTCGCGCTGGGATATGATGATCTTGCGGGCTATGTGCGCGGCAGCAGCTATCTCGGCGCCTTCGTCGGCCGCTATGCCAACCGCATCAGAAACGCCTCGTTTTCCTTAAACGGCAAGACTTATGCGCTGCAGCCGAACGACGGGAAAAACCACCTGCACGGCGTCTATCCCTTCACGGTCTTTCCCGCCCGCGCGGAGGGAGACACGCTCGTTTTCTGCCGCCGCAGTCCGGACGGGGAGGAGGGCTATCCCGGAAATCTCGATCTGGAGATCCGCTATACGCTGCGCGGGGACAATGCGCTCAGTCTCACTTACATTGCCCGGACGGACGCGGACACCGTGCTGAATCTCACGAATCACACCTATTTCAATCTCAATGGCGAGGGCACGGTCGAAAACCACTGGCTGCGCCTCGACGCCGACTGCTTTACCGAGAGCGACGCCGAGCTTCTGCCGACCGGGCGCATTCTCCCCGTGGACGGTACGGCGCTCGATCTTCGGGCCGGCGTCCGCCTCGGCGATGGTCTGCGCGCAGACGACGCGCAGATCCGTCTTGCCCGCGGCTATGACCATAATTTCATCCTGCGCGGAGAGGCGGGGACGCTCCGCCCCTTTGCCGAGGCGGAGGGCGACCGAACCGGCGTCCGGCTCGAGGCGTTTACCACGCAGCCCGCCGTGCAGCTCTATACCGGAAACTATGTCGATGAAGACGCCGCGCCCGGCGCGCACTTTCCGCGCTATGGCGGCTTTGCCCTCGAGACGCAGCACGCGCCCGATTCGCCGAATCAGCCGGCGTTTCCCTCCGCAGTGCTCCGTCCGGGCGAGACCTTCTGCCACGAGACGGTGTTTCGCTTTTCCAATTGACTTTTCACCGGTTCGTGTGTTAGAAGCGGGCAAATCTGAAAAAGGAGGAAAACAGAATGAAAAGAATCACAGCGATTCTGCTCGCCGGGCTGATGCTCCTCGCGCTTCTGGCGGGCTGCAGCAGCGCCAAGAGCGGCGATACGGACTTCGTCTGGACGCGCGAGGGCAATTTCCAGGACGCGGACGGAAACTATCTGATCGTCAACAAGTCCGAGGATGAGGGCTTTGAGGGCTGGTCCGTCACCTTCATGAAGGGCGATGACATGCTCGGCTGGATCATCCAGCAGGAGGGCGAGACCCTCCACGGCGATCTGATTTATGACGATTCGGATGAATACATTGTCACCATCTCCGAGGAGGGCGAGGACGGCCTGCTCATGGAGACCGAGGACGGCGAGACGTATCACTTTGTGCCGATGGAGATGCCGGAGGTGACCGTGGTCGCCCATATCAACACCGAGGGCATGGGCCAGATCGCCTATGCTCTGGAGGGCGAGGAGCCGGAGTTTGACGATGAATATCCGGCGCAGTCCGCGCTGCTGAATCTGGAAGGACCCGAGACCTATGTCTTCGCTGCGAAGGCGGACGAGGGCTCGAAGTTCGTGAAATGGACGAAGGACGGCGAGGATTACTCCACCGACGAGCAGATCACGGTTACGCTTGAAGAGGGCGAGACGGAATTCATCGCGGTCTTTGAAACCGAATAATACGGGAGAGAATTCAATAAAAATGTGAGGCGAATCCGCAGATTCGCCTCACATTGTTTTTATATGCGCCTTATTTCTGGAATGCTTCCGCTTTTCTCACGGCGTCGCAGATGAGCTGCACGCAGGTGTCATAGCCGAGCACGCCGGTGTCGAGCGAGAGGGTGTAGTTCCGGCTGTCGCCCCAGCGCTTGCCGGTAAACTGCTCGTAGTACGAGCGGCGCGCCGCGTCGGTCTTCTGCATCTTTTTCTGGATCACGGTGGGGTCCGTGCTGTCGATGAGCTGGCTCACGCGCACCGCGCGGTGAATATCGCTCGCGTAGAGAAACACGTTCAGCGCGGGGATGTTCGCCTTTTCCATGATATCGTCCGCGCAGCGACCGAGAATGACGCAGGTGCCCTTTTTGGCAAGATCGAGAATGATGCTGTGCTCAATGGTGTGGATGTTGTCGTGCTGGTCGCGGTAGGCGTTGGGTGCGAGCATGCGCATGATGATGCCCGTGCGGGTGAGCTCCTCCTCCACGCGCTCGATGTCGGTCAGATCCTCGCCGCTCTCTTTTGCCGCGGCCTTGATGATGTCCCGGTCGTAAAACGTCACGCCGAGGGCCTCGGCCACGGCCTTGCCGATGGAGTGTCCGCCGGCGCCGTATTCTCTGCTGATGGTAATGATCATGGATGTCACTCCTTTTGCGGAAATCAGATATAACTATTCTATCATAAAAAAACCGGAATGCCAATAGCATTTGCGCGCCGCCGACTGCCGGAACAAGATGTGAAACGATCCCGATGATTCCTGCTGTTTCTTGACAATCCAAATGTGTTTGCTATACTGAAATAAAAGAAACACGCAGACATGGAATCAACAGGAGAGAGCGCAATGAGAAAAACAAAGATTATCTGCACCATTGGACCGGCCAGCGAAAAGCCCGAGGTTTTTCGCCGGATGTGTCTGGAAGGGCTCAATGTCGCCCGGCTGAACTTCTCCCACGGCACGCATGAGGAGCACCAGAAGAAGATCGACATGATCAAATCGGTGCGTGAGGAGCTGAACCTGCCGATCGCCATCATGCTCGACACAAAGGGACCCGAATACCGCATCTGCACCTTCCGGGACGGGAAGATCACGCTGCGCGACGGCGATGACTTCACCTTCACCACCCGCGAAACGCAGGGCGATGCGCACATTGTCTCCGTCAGCTATCCGGGACTCGCGGAGGATCTGGAGCCGGGAGACCGCATTCTGGTCAACAACGGGCTTGTCATCTTCGAGGTGCGCGAGATTGAAGCCACGGAGATCCGCTGCCGTGTGCTGACCGGCGGCGTCCTCTCCGACCGGAAGAGCATGAGCTTCCCCGGCAAGGTGCTGCGCCAGACCTTCCTCAGCGAGCAGGACAAGGCGGATCTGCTCTTCGGCATTCAAAACGGCGTGGACTTTGTCGCGGCCTCGTTTGTCTCCACGAAGCAGGATCTGCTCGATATGAAGACATTTCTGGAGTCGAACGGCGGCGGGGATATCGGCGTGATCGCAAAGATTGAAAACCAGTCCGGCGTGGACAATATCGAGGAGATCTGCACCGTCTGCGAGGGCGTCATGGTGGCGCGCGGCGATCTGGGCGTGGAGGTGCCCTTCACGGAATTGCCCGCGATCCAGAAGCACCTGATCACGAAGTGCCGCATGCTGGGAAAGCGTGTCATCACCGCGACGGAGATGCTCGAGAGCATGATTTCCAATCCGCGGCCGACGCGCGCGGAGATCAGCGACGTGGCCAACGCCGTCTATGACGGCACCAGCGCCATTATGCTTTCAGGCGAGTCCGCCGTGGGCAAATATCCGGTGGAGGCGCTGCGCATCATGGGCGAGATCGCCGAGGAGACGGAAGCGCACATCGACTATATCGGCCAGTTCCGCACCCGGGAGTTTGTGATCCGAAACCGCGTGGACGCCATCTCCCACGCGGCCTGCACCATGGCGATCGATCTCGAGGCGAAGGCGATCGTGGTCACGTCGCTGAGCGGGCTCACAGTGCGCATGGTCTCGCGCTTTCGTGCGCCGATCACGATTCTGGGTCTTGCCACGAGCAAACGCGCGTGGTATAAGCTGGCGATGTCCTGGGGCGTGCTGCCCCTGCTGACCGAGCAGTTCCCCAACATGGAGGTGCTCAACTACTACGCCCTGCGTGCCGCCAAAGACGCGCTTTGCCTCCGCGACGGCGATACCGTGGTCATGACCGGCGGCAATACCAGCGGCGAGAGCGGCAATACCAACGTCATTCGCATCGAAACCGTGTAAAGCCCGACGCGGCTTTTTTCGGAAAGGGAAGACAAGGGCTTGCTGCAAAATGCGCAGTCAATGGTTGTATGTAGGGGAGAGGCCTGCCTCTCCCGGCAGTTCCAAGTGAAGATTCATAAAACTGTGAGGCGAGCTCGCACCGATCTGCGAATTCGCCTCACGCTTTTTTTCGTATGAAGGCCACTCTGCGCGGGCGGGGCAAGCCCCGCACCTATGTCCACAGAATCACACAGCGGAATGATTTGAATTGTGCAGCAGGTCTTTGTTCACTGCCAAAAATCAACATAATTATATTATGGTAAATTAACGGGCAAACGGCAACCGGGAGCGGATGAGCCCTCCCGGTTTTCTCATTTTTGCTGCCGATGCGTGCTGCCATTTCTGCAAATGAGCATCTTGCGTTCCGCCCCGGAAAGAGTATACTGATAGAGAACGTGATGAAATCATCTGTCCTCACCGGAATCCGTGAGGACGGAAACGGAAAGGGGAAGCAGAATGCCGATGCAAATGGGCTTTCGCTGGTACGGCGAGGAAAACGACAAGATCACACTGAACGATATCCGGCAGATTCCCGGCGTGCGCACCATCGTCTGGGCGCTGCATGACAAGCTGCCCGGCGAGGTCTGGCAGGAGTCGGAGATTGCTCCGGTCGTGGAGCAGATCCGCGCCGCCGGCTTCAACGCCGATGTGGTGGAGTCTGTGAACGTCCACGACGATATCAAGATCGGTCTGCCGACGCGCGACCGGTACATTGAAAACTACATTCAGACCATCCGCAACCTCGCGCCCTTCGGCGTGAAGGTCATCTGCTATAACTTCATGCCCATCTTCGACTGGACGCGCTCCGATCTGTTCCATCCCGTCGGCGACGGCTCCACAGCGCTCTATTATCAGAAGGACATGATTCAGGACGACCCAAAGCAGATGGCGGATTACGTCATGTCGTTCACCGAGAAATACCATATGACCTTCCCCGGCTGGGAGCCGGAGCGCATGGCGAAGCTGGACGAGCTGTTTGAAAAATACAAGGACGTGACGAAGGAAACCCTCTGGGAGAATTTCCGGTATTTCCTCGAGCGCATCATGCCCGTGTGTCACGAGACCGGCATCAAAATGGCCGTGCACATGGACGATCCCCCGTGGGACATCTTCGGTCTGCCGCGCCTGCTCGTGGACGAGGAGAGCATCGACCGCTTTCTGAAGATGGTGGACGATCCGTATAACTGCCTCACGCTCTGCTCGGGCAGTCTCAACGCGAACCCCGAAAACAATGTCGCGGACATTGTGCGCCGTCACTGCGATCGCATTGCCTTTGCGCACATCCGCAACGTGAAGCACTTCCCGAACGGCGACTTTTCCGAGGCGAGCCACCGCGATTGCGACGGCGACACCGGCATTCTCGACATTCTCCGCGCCTACCACGACTGCGGCTATGAGGGCTATATCCGCCCCGACCACGGACGCCACCTCTGGGACGAAAAGCCCGGCAGTGTCCCCCCCGGCTTCGGACTTTATGACCGCGCCCTCGGCATCATGTATATGCTCGGCGCACTTGACCTCATGGATAAGGAGAACAACTGACATGGAAAAGAACGTATTGAACACCGACCTGACCGGCAAGGTCGCGGTCGTCACGGGGGCGGGCGGCGTGCTCTGCTCCGAGTTTGCCAAGGTGCTGGCCCGCGCGGGCGCGAAGGTCGCGCTTCTCAACCGCACCGAAAGTAAGGCGCAGAAGTTCGCCGATGAGATTATCGCCGAGGGCGGCGCCGCCAGAGCCTACGGCTGCAACGTGCTGGACAAGGCGCAGGTCGAAGCTGTGGCAGCGCGCGTCATGAGCGATCTCGGCCCCTGCGACATCCTCATCAACGGCGCGGGCGGCAACCACCCCATGGCGACGACGGACAAGGAATACTATGAGGACGGCGACCTCGACGCCGACACCAAGAGCTTTTTCGATCTGGATGAGGCGGGTGTGCGCGGCGTGTTTGATCTGAATTTCCTCGGCACGCTCATCCCCACGCAGGCGTTTGCCCGTCAGATGCTGGGCCGCGAGGGCTGCAATATTCTGAACATCAGCTCCATGAACGCCTTCACGCCGCTCACGAAGATCCCCGCCTATTCCGGCGCGAAAGCGGCGGTCACGAATTTTACCCAGTGGCTCGCGGTGCATTTTTCCCGGCAGGGCATCCGGGTCAACGCGATTGCTCCGGGCTTCTTCTCCACGGCGCAGAATGCCGCGCTTCTCTGGAACGAGGACGGCACGCCCACCGCCCGCACGGGCAAAATCCTCGTCGCCACGCCCATGGGGCGCTTCGGCGAGCGTGAGGAGCTCGCGGGAGCTGTGCTGTTTCTGCTCAATAACGAGGCCGCCGGCTTCATCACCGGCGTGACGATCCCCATCGACGGCGGATTTTCCGCATATTCAGGCGTGTAATATTCAAATGCGAATACATTCGCATTTGAGGCACTCGCGCTCATCGCACTCGGCTTGCGGGGGATCGCCTCGTTTGGTCGGCGCGAGGGCTCGCTCTGCTCACCTTAGGGTGTTTTTGCCGCGGCAAACCCACGGCAAAAACGAATTGATATTATGAAGGAGATTGAATATGAATCCTTTCAACACTGCCATTTCCGAGATCGGCGTCGTGCCGGTCATCAAGCTCAATCACCCCGAGCGCGACGCCGCGGCCCTTGCTCGGGCGCTCTGCGCCGGTGACGTGCCTGTCGCGGAGGTCACCTTCCGCGCCGAGGGGGCAGAGAAAGCGATCCGGATCATGAAAGAAGCCTGCCCTGAGATGATCGTCGGCGCGGGCACCGTCACGCGCACCGAACAGATCGACGCCGTGATTGCGGCGGGCGGTGAATTTGTCGTCACGCCCGGCTTCGACGCCGAATTGGTTGCCTATGCGCAGGAGAAGGGTATCCCCATTTTCCCGGGCTGCACCACCGCCACGGACTACCACGCGGCGCTCAAGTTCGGTCTCGAGGTCATCAAGTTTTTCCCGGCCGAGCTCTCCGGCGGGCTGAAGAAGATCAAGGCGCTCTCTGCGCCGTTTCCGATGTTCAGGGTCATGCCCACCGGCGGAATCAATCTGGAGAATCTCGGGGCGTATCTCGCGTCTCCCATCATCGCCGCCTGCGGCGGGTCCTATATGGTCACAGCGGACCTCATCGACAACAACAGGTGGGACGAGATCACCGAGCTGTGCCAGAAGTCCCGCGAGATCGTGAAGAAAGCGAGGGCATAACCATGGAACTGAACCTGAGACCGAGAGAAGAATGCCGCTTTGACGCCGTATCTCTGGGCGAGATCATGCTGCGCCTCGACCCCGGCGAGGGCCGCATCCGCACGGCGCGCTCCTTCCGCGCCTGGGAGGGCGGCGGCGAATATAACGTCATCCGCGGCCTGCACAAGTGCTTCGGGCTGAACACCGCCGTCATCACCGCCTTTGCCGATAACGAGGTCGGCAGACTCATGAAGGATTTCATTGAGCAGGGCGGCGTTTCCACCGATCTGATTTACTGGAAAAAGACGGACGGCATCGGCCGCGTCTGCCGCAACGGCATCAACTTCACCGAGCGCGGCTTCGGCATTCGCGGCGCCGTGGGCTGCTCCGACCGCGCGAACACCGCCATCTCGCAGGCAACGCCGGAGGACTTCGACTTTGACTGCATCTTCGGCACCCTCGGCGTCCGCTGGCTGCACACCGGCGGCATTTACGCCGCTCTGAGTGAGCAGAGCTGCGAGACCGTCATCGCCGCCTGCAAGGCTGCGAAGAAGTATGGCACGATCGTCTCCTATGACCTCAACTACCGCCCCTCCATGTGGAGCGGCATCGGCGGCCTCGCCAAGGCGCGCGAGGTCAACCGCGAGGTGGCCAAGTATGTCGACGTCATGATCGGCAACGAGGAGGACTTCACCGCCTGCCTCGGCTTCGAGATCGAGGGGAACGACGAAAACCTGAAAGAGCTGAACCTTGAGGGGTATAAAAAGATGATCGGCCGGGCGGCTGAGACCTACCCGAATTTCAAGGTCGTGGCGACGACGCTGCGCACCGTGCGCACTGCCACCGTCAACGACTGGAAGGCCATCTGCTGGGCGGACGGCGAGATTTTCATGTCCCGCGCTTATGATGGATTGGAGATCATGGACCGCGTCGGCGGCGGCGACTCCTTCGCCTCCGGTCTGGTCTACGGCCTCATGACCACGGGCGACCCTGAAAAGGCCGTCAATTACGGCGCGGCGCACGGGGCGCTGGCCATGACCACGCCGGGCGACACCTCCATGGCTTCCGTGAACGAGGTCGAAGCGATCATGGGCGGAGCCGGCGCCAGAGTCAAACGCTGAGGCGAATTAGGAATTAGGAGTTAGGAGTTAGGAATTAGGAGTTAGGAATGAAGCCTTTTATGGATCAGGATTTCCTTTTAACGACGGAAACGGCGAAGCACTTGTACCATGATATTGCCGCAAAGATGCCGATCATCGATTACCATTGTCACCTTGATCCGAAAGAGATTTGGGAAGACAGGCGGTTTGAGAACATCACGCAGCTCTGGATGGGCGGCGACCATTATAAATGGCGGCTCATGCGCTCGGCGGGCGTGGACGAGCGGTTTATCACCGGCAGCGCGAGCGACCGCGAGAAGTTTCAGAAATGGGCGGAGACCATCGGGCTTGCCATCGGCAACCCGCTCTGCCACTGGAGCCATCTCGAGCTGAGAAACTACTTCGGCTATACCGGCGTTCTGAGCGGTGACACCGCCGAGGCGGTCTGGAACCTCTGCAGCGAAAAGCTGCAGACCATGTCTGCCCGCAGCCTGATTGCGGATTCCAACGTGAAAGCCCTCTGCACCACGGATGACCCTGCGGACAGTCTCGAATGGCACAAAAAAATCGCCGAGGATGCTTCCTTCGGCGTCAAGGTGTTGCCGAGCTTCCGCCCGGACAAAGCGCTGGGCATTGAGAAAGAGGATTATGTAAACTATTTGACAAGACTCGGACCTGTCGCAAGCTTCGCGGAGCTTGTGGAAGTTTTGAAAGACCGTCTTGCGTTCTTCGTCTCTCTTGGCTGCCGGGTCTCCGACCACGGGCTCGACGCGGTGCCCTTCGCGCCGGCGACGGCGGCGGAGGTCGAGGCAATCTTCCAAAAGCGTCTCGGAGGAACCATTCCGACGGCGCAGGAGACCCGGCAGTTCAAAACCGCGCTGCTGCTCGCGCTTGGCAGGGATTACTGCCGCCTCGGCGTCGTGATGCAGCTGCACTTCGGCGTGATTCGGGACAATTCCAGACGCGTGTTCCGCGCCCTCGGTCCGGACGCAGGCATAGACTCGATCGGCGACGCGGTTTCCATCCGGGATCTCGCGGCGTTCTTAAACGCGCTTGACGAGACGGATGAGCTGCCGAAGACGATCCTCTATTCCCTCAATCCCAATGACAACGCCGCCATCGTCTCGGTCATGGGCGCGTTTCAGACGGGCGAGGCCGTTTCGAAGATACAGCACGGCAGCGCATGGTGGTTCAATGACCACCGGCGCGGCATGATCGACCAGCTCACCAATCTCGCGGCGGGCGGGTATCTCGCGGGCTTTGTCGGCATGCTCACGGACTCGCGCAGCTTTCTCAGCTATGCGCGGCATGAATATTTCCGCCGCATCCTCTGCGATCTGATCGGCACATGGGTGGAAAACGGGGCGTATCCCAACGATGACAAGGCGCTGCAGCGCATCATCCGCGGCATTTGCTGCGAAAACGCCGCGCAGTATTTCGCGCTCTGACGACGGCCGCCTCTGCGCTCGTTGTTTGTGATACGGAAAAGGAAGACCCGCATCTCGTTCGATGAGATGCGGGTCTTTTCGTGCTTTATTCTGCGCTTTGAAACTTTCTGTCTGCAATGCCGATGAGGATTTCCACCGTCTCGTCAATGCCGAATACGCTGCTGTTGATCATGAAATCGTGCACATCACTGGAGCCCCAGACCGCGTCGGAGTAGTAGTTGAAGTAGGTGCGGCGCGCCTTGTCCACCTGCTCCATTTTCTTTTTCGCCTCGTGGTCGGTGTCCAGATGATAAAACGCCTTCACGCGCGGGAGCTTGAATTCCTCCGAGGCATAGACGTAGAGCCGCAGCGTGTCCGGATCGTCCGCGAGAATCGCGTTGGCCGCTCTGCCGATGATCACGAAGGACTCCTCCTCCGCGAGCTTCCGGATCAGTCCTTTTTCCTGCAGATACAGCCGGTCCGACTGCGTAAACTTGCTCATCATCGTGCCGGCCTCGGCGGCAAAGCCGTTTTTTCCGACGGGGAAGAGGCGGCCCGTCACGCGCTCCTCAATCGCTGCGAGCTTCTCCGGGTCCTGATTGGTTTCCTCCGCCAGCTTCTCAATCAGATTGCGGTCATAGAGCGTAATGCCGTAGTGCTTCGCCAGCTTCTCGCCGATTTCGTGTCCGCCGCTGCCGCATTCGCGGCCGATGGAGATGATCATATGTCTGTTCTTCATGAGAATGCTCCTTTCTCATTGGTTGACCAATTATGATTGCAAAAAAATTTTGTTCATCCGCCTGTAATTGGTTGACCACTTTGATTGATTTCAGTATAGACTCTTGTGAGAGTTTTGTCAAGCAAAAAAAATAATCTCCGGCGTAATTTTACGCCGGAGAGGCAAAACACCAGTGTTTATGTGTCGATATCCTGTGCGATGTAGGTGAAGTGGCGGTCAAGCGCGTCCTTTCCCATTTCGAGGTTCCCGGTCAAAACGGCCTCGACGAGCTGCCGGTGGCAGGACTGAAACGTCTCAAAGTCCGCCGGGCTCTGATCGCGGATCTGCCGGCGCACATCGTGGATGAAGCGGTTGATCGTGCGGGTGAGGGCGGCGTAGTTCGCAATCACGAGCCGGTTTGCGCTCATCTCCACCAGCGTGAGGTGCAGCATCCGGTCGCACTCCGCCTGTTCCTCCTCGGTTTCGGCGTGAAGCATGCCGTTCAGGTGCTCCTGCAGCGCCTGTTTGCCCTTTTTGTCCGCGTTTCGGACAGCCAGCACGAGCGCCTGCCGCTCCACGGCGTAGCGAAACTCGCGGATCTCGTCATAGCGCAGATCGTCCAGCGCGTACATAATCGTCAGCACCTGCTCAAGTGTCTGGTCGAAGTGACCGGTGATGTAGTTTCCGCTGCCCTGACGGCTCTCCACGACGCCCATGACCTCCAGCAGCCGAATGCCCTCGCGCACGGCGGTGCGGCTCACGTTCAGAATCTGCGCCAGCTCCCGCTCGGCAGGGAGGCGGTCGTCCACCTGCAGCTTTCCGGCGAGGATGCGCGTCTCCACATATTCAATTACCTTTTCGGAAGACTTTTCGTTCGTATTCATAGCAAATACAGTATACCATTTCCTGCCGATGTTGTCCAGACAGCGAAAATAATGGTCAACCAATCTTGACAAGGATCCTCGATTATGCTAAAATACACCCAAAATTGGTCAGCCAAAATTCGATGAAAATGGAGACTGCATATGGCTCTGAATTTCATTCTGGCGCTGCTGACCTCCGTGACGAACGACCAGCGCGCGCTGGTGCTCATCCTCGCCTGGGGCTTCGGCGGCCAACATGGCCGGCGGCGCGATCGGCAAGCTCATCTCTCCGCAGAGCATCGCCGTGGCCATTGCGGCCATCGGTCTGAGCGGATCGGACGGAAAAATCATGTCCCAGACGGTGAAATACTGCATCCTCTTTGGTCTCGTCGTCTGCGTGCTGTCCTATGTGTCCGCCGTGCTCATTTAATTCGTCAGTCTCTCTTCCTGCGCGCGATCAGCCGCGCGGAGGCTGCTCCCACAGCCATCCAATGCTGATCCGGCCCTGCTGCTTCAGTCACAGCAGGGCCGTCTTTTTTATTACTTGTTGACACGGTGTCAGAATGATGCTATACTATGTTCTGACATCGTGTCAATCTTATTGCTTGAAAGGAAGCTTTGTCATGAAAAAGAACATTGGCGCGCAGCCCGCGCTGTTCCAGTTCCCGACCTATGAGTATCTGGAGACGGGCGACGTCCTCGGCGCGTGCATGAAGATGAACTGACCGCAGAAAAGCGAGCGCCTTATCCTTCGTCCGCGTAGCGCGGACGTGCGAACAAAGACATAGGGAGGAATCACCATGAGTCAGAAAATCACGCAGACGGCCGGGCGGGATCAGCTCGGCGCGTTCGCGCCGATGTTCGCGCATCTGAATGACGATGTGCTCTTCGGCGAGGTCTGGAACGAGGAAGCCATTGATGTAAAAACCAAGTGCATCATCACCGTCGTGTCGCTGATGGCGTCCGGCATTACGGACTCCTCGCTGGGCTATCATCTGCAGAACGCGAAAAACCACGGCGTCACCAAGGCGGAGATCGCAGCCATCATCACGCATGCCGCGATGTATGTCGGCTGGCCGAAGGGCTGGGCCGTGTTCCGCCAGGCGAAGGAGATCTGGAACGAGACCGAGCCTGCGCACAGCGAGAAGGACGCCTATCAGAACACGATCTTTTTCCCCATCGGGGAGCCCAATCCCTATGGGCAGTTTTTCGTCGGCCAGAGCTATCTCGCGCCGCTGACGACCGAGCAGGTGCCTGTGTTCAACGTGACGTTCGAGCCGGGCTGCCGCAACAACTGGCACATCCACCACGCATCCTCCGGCGGCGGTCAGATGCTCATCTGCGTGGGCGGGCGCGGCTGGTATCAGGAATGGGGCAAGGCGCCCGTGGAGATGACGCCGGGCACGGTCGTCAACATCCCTGCCGGCGTGAAGCACTGGCACGGCGCCGCCGCCGATTCGTGGTTCTCGCATCTGGCGCTGGAAATTCCCGGCGAGGACGGCAGCGCGGAGTGGCTCGAGCCGGTTTCGGACGCGGATTACAGCAGTCTTACTTAAAAAAGCAGAGCGGAGTGGAAACCCACTCCGCTCGGAATGTCAAAGGACGGGGATTCCCCGTCCTTTGTTTTCTATTTGCAGTCGGGCGTCGTCGATAAGAAAAAGGCGCTGATTTCCTCCGGAGAATAGCGCTCGTTTCGCATCCACCAGCGGACAGTTTCCGCGAAATCGCAGATCAGATGATTCATCATATAGTCCTGCGGAATGTCCGGGTGCTTCACGATTCCGGCGTTTTCAAACATCGTTTTGAGATATTCTTTGAAATAGCGCATGAACAGGTCGCCGCTCTCGCTGGAGAGAATGCCCTTGATGTAGCGCCGGCTGTCATGCACGTGGTAGAGAATGTGCGTGATCTCCGCGTCGAGCGCGCCGCCGCCTTCGGAAAAGTCGTGTGTCCGCTCCTTTTCCAGCTCTGTAGAGAAGACGTGCTCGAAAATCTCCGTGCACATGGCGCGCAGCAGCTCGTCCTTCGTCTCGAAGTGCGCGTAAAACGTGCTGCGGCCGATGTTGGCCTCGTCGATGATCTCCTGCACCGTGATGTTGCCGAAGCTCTTTTGCTCCAGCAGCCGGATGAACGCATCGAAAATGGCCCTTCTGGTCTTCTGCTGCCGTCGATCCATGATGAATCCTCCCGAACAATTTTCCGGTTTTGTTCCGTAACTTACGTTTGACAACATCTGATTCTTGTTTTCCGGATACGAAACAATATAATAGTTATCGAACAAAATGTACTGAAATTATTCTAACCGAGGAACGGAATTCTGTCAAGCGGAGGAACACCATGTGGAAGAAACTGAATGATCTGCTGTCCGGTCTGCCGATGACGCTGATTGCGGGCGTCATCCTGCTCGCGTCCTTTGTCCTGCCCCGAATCGGAGCGGCATGGGGCGCATATCTCGCGTGGGGCGCGGTCATCATCTGCGGCATCCCGCTTTTGTATCTGGCGGTCAGCCGCCTTATTTACAATCGCGGCGTGAGCAAGATTTCCTCCGCGCTGCTCATCTGCATCGGCATGATCGCGGCGCTGCTGATCGGCGACCTTTTTGCCGCCGGTGAGGTGGCCTTCATCATGGCGCTCGGCGCGCTGCTGGAGGACATGACGACGAACCGCGCCAAAAAAGGACTCACGAATCTGATCCGTCTCGCGCCGCAGCAGGGGCGCAGACTGACAGACGGCGCGGAAGAGACCATCCCGGCAGAGCAGATCCGCGCGGGCGACCTCCTGCGCGTCCTGCCGGGAGAATCCATTCCGGTCGACGGCGTGATTGTCTCCGGTGAGACCAGCGTGGATCAGTCGATCATGACGGGCGAGAGCCTGCCGGTGGACAAGACGGTTGGTGACGAGGTGTTCTGCGGCACGATCAACCGCTTCGGAGCCGTGGACATCCGGGCGACAAAGGTGGGGGAGGACAGCTCCCTGCAAAAGCTCATCCGCATGGTGCAGGAAGCGGAGCAGAAGCAGGCGCCCACGCAGCGCATCGCAGACCGATGGGCAAGCTGGCTTGTCCCCGTCGCGCTCACCATTGCGGTCATCACCTGGATCGTGACGAAAGACGTCGTCCGCGCGGTGACGGTGCTCGTGGTCTTCTGCCCCTGCGCGCTCGTGCTCGCAACGCCGACGGCCATCATGGCGGCGATCGGGCAGGCGACGAAGCACGGCGTCATCATCAAATCCGGCGAGGCGCTCGAGACCATGGGCAGCGTCAGTCTGATCGCCTTTGACAAGACCGGCACGCTGACGCGCGGCGCGCTCACCGTCAGCGATGTCATCCCGGCGGAGGGCGTGGATTCGCAGCAGCTGCTTGCGGCTGCAGCGTCCGCCGAGTGCCGAAGCGAGCATCCGCTGGGCCGGGCGATTGCCGCGTATGCCAAAGAGCGGGAGATCGCCGTCCCGGAGAGCGCGGACTTTCACATGACCGCCGGGCGCGGCGTGTCCGCCAGAATCAACGGCGAGACATGGCATTTCGGAAACGAACCGTTCCTGTGCGAGTCGGGCGTCTCCGTTCCGCCGCAGATCACAGATGCGCTCTTCCGGCTTCGGCAGGAGGGCAAGGCCTCCGTCCTCGCCGCCAGAGACCGGCAGGCGGTCGGCGTCATTGCGCTCTCGGATACCGTTCGCGAGGAAGCAAAGGCGGCCGTGCAGCGTCTGCGCGATATGCAGACGACGGCAGTGCTGCTCACCGGCGACCATGCAGAGGCGGCGGCGTATCTCGCGGCGCAGGTCGGCATCACCGAGGTGCGCGCAAACCTCCTGCCGGAGGATAAGGTCGCCCAGCTGGAGCGGCTGAAGCAGAGCGGCAAGGTTTGCATGATCGGCGACGGCGTCAACGACAGTCCGGCGCTCAAGACCGCCGACGTCGGCGTGGCCATGGGCGCCATGGGCAGCGACATTGCCGTGGAGGCCGCCGACGTTGCGCTCATGTCCGATGATCTGTCGCTGCTGCCGTATCTCAAATGGCTCTCCAACACCACGGTAAAGACGATTCGCGGCGCAATCACGCTTTCCATGGGCATCAATTTCGTCGCGGTCGCATTGTCGGTCATGGGAATTCTCACGCCGACGACCGGCGCGCTGGTGCACAATGCCGGTTCGTGCCTCGTGGTGCTGCTGGCAGCGCTGCTGTATGACAGAAAATACAGCTGATTTCCACATCAGCAAAGACAAACCAAAGCGGGGAGCAATCCCCGCTTTATTGTAATGTAAAACCACTCGTTAGACGAGTGGTTCAAAAGAGCTTAAGCGATGAGGCAAACAAAGAAACACCTTTTGCTGTATAATTGGAAGTGCGGTCTGCCAACTGCACTACAAGAA
>JAZQDI010000002.1:0-25955 GCA_045546715.1 Oscillospiraceae bacterium
CCTCCAAAGCCCGCTGGCCCCCCGCCTTGGGGGGGGAGGCCTGCCGGGTCTATGAGCCCAGCCGCCGCGATACCGGCGCGGATGAGCGCATCGTCCACCTGCAGGCAGACGTGACGGATGAGGCGCAATGTCAGGCAGCGGTGAACGAGATCGTGCGCCGCGAGGGGCGCATCGACGTGCTTATCAACAACGCCGGCTTCGGCATCTCGGGCGCGATCGAGTTTACCGACACGGCGGACGCCCAGCGCCAGTTCGACGTGAATTTCTTCGGCATGGTGCGCATGAACAAGGCGGTGCTCCCCGTCATGCGCGCGCAGGGCGGCGGGCGCATCATCAGCATGTCGAGCGTGGCCGCGCCGATCGCCATTCCGTTTCAGGCGTATTACTCCGCGTCCAAGGCCGCCGTGCGCACCTATATGCTCGCGCTCGCAAGCGAGGTCGCGCCCTTCGGCATCGAGACCTGCGCCATCATGCCGGGAGACATTGCCACCGGCTTTACCGCCGCGCGGAAGAAAAACCCCGCGGGCGACGACGTGTATCAGGGGCGCATCAGCCGCTCCGTCGCCGTGATGGAGCACGATGAATTAAACGGCATCACCGCCGCAGACGCGGGCGCCTTCGTGGCGAAAAAGGCGCTGCAGCGCCGCGTGCCGCCGCTGTGCACCCTCGGAGGAAAATACAAGGTGTTTGTGTTTCTCACCCGACTGCTGCCGACACGGCTGATGACGTATATCGTCGGAAAAATCTACGCCAGTTGAAAACAGGAACCTGTCGATCGACAGGTTCCTGTTTTTTTAAAACACGCCAAGGCTCTTAAACAGCCAGATCCAGAGGAAGAAGCTGAACAGGCTCACCGCCGAGGTCATGATTACGATATCCCCGGCGAGCTCCGCGTCGCCGCACTCCATCTGCTGCACCATGGTGAAGGAATTGACCGCCGTGGGCGAGGCAAAGACGCCGATGAGCGCCACGAACTCCACACCCCGGAAGCCGAGGGCGTATGCCAGCAGGAGCATGACAGCGGGCGTGACAAAGAGCTTGACCGCCGTAACGGCCGCGAGCGGCAGACGATAGCGCCGCAGCCCCTCAAACCGGAAAAACGCGCCCAGCAGAAACAGCTGCAGCGGCGTCGCGATATTGCCGAGACCGGAGACCGCCTTTTCCACCGTGAGCGGAAGCCGGATGTGCAGCAGCAGACAGGCGATGCCGAGCACAGAGCTCACAACGAGCGGGTTTTTCGCAATCTCGAGCAGCACCGTGCCGACCTTGACCCGCCCGCCGCGAAACACCTCCAGCACCGTGACGGCGAGGAGATTGAACATGGGCACGACGATGGCGATCAAAATGGCCACGGGGCCGAGATTCTGCCCCTCCAGCAGGGCCTGCGCAATCGGCAGACCCATGATCACATAGTTGCTGCGGAAAATGCCCTGCGAAATGACGCCGCGACGGTCCGGCTCCCTGACGAACAGGAGCACACCGATCACCGCGAGCGTGAACACCGCGAGCACCCCCGCCACAGCGAAGATGATAAGCCGCGGTCGCACGGCGGAGGAGAGGTCGGAGGTATAGACATTGTAAAACAGCAGGCACGGCAGAAACACGCGGAAGGCCACGCGGTTGAAGCGCGGCACCTCCTCGCGCGCAAGGACGCCGAGCCGGCGGCAGAGATAGCCCGCCGCGATCATGAGGAACATGGGCACCACGGCGTGGGCGGTGAGAAGGAAATTGTTCATAACGGTTCCCTTTATGCGAGAGTGGAGTTTACGTTATCTTCACTCTCCGCTCTTTGTGTTTTTCGCTTTTCTTTTCAGTTCTTCCAGCCTCTGAAAGTGCTCCGGGTGGCGCGTCTTCATGCGCTCGCGGTGGCGCTGCAGGGAGGCGACGATCTCGGGGTCGAGCGTGCGCAGATGCTCCTCGAGCTTTTCGCGGCTGCGCTCAATGCGCGCTTCGAGCGCGGCGAGCTTTTCGGGGCTGAGCTCCATCTGCTCAAGGCGCATCTCAATGTGGTCAAAAAGCGCGTCCTCGTCAAACAGGCCGGGCAGACCGAAGCCCGCGTGCGCCTCGGCAAGCTCGATGGCGGTTTCCGGCTCGGCGGCGATCTCCTGCGCGATGGTGTCTGCCATGTGGGAGAGCTTTTCCTCGGCGTCCGCGCCGTAGAGCCACTCAAACTCCGCGTACTGCCCCTCGTCCGCCTGCGGCACAGGACAGGCCTCGTCCCCGCAGTCGAGCGGATAGGGCGGCTGCAGTCCGCAGGCCTCGAGCGCAAGCGGGATCGTGCGGCGCACAACGCCGCGCTCCAGCAGAGCCTCCGCGCCATACTGCCGCAGCTGATCGTTCACGGCGCCGACATGCTCCGTGAGATAGAGGTGCACCCCGCGCTCGCGCAGACTCTTTTCGAGCAGCAGCACGCGCTCGGCGGCGGTGATGTCAATATTCGCGATGCCGCGCCCGTCCACGATGACCTGCTTCGTGTCCGGCCGGACGGCGGCGAGAATGTCCTCCCGAAAGGCGCCGACATTGGCGAAGAACAGATTGCCGCTGAAGCGGTAGATGACCGTGTGCGCGATCGGATGCGCGGCGCGGTTTCGCTCGAGATTATAAAAATCCTCATGTCCGGGGATCATGCCGAGATACGCCTTCGGCGGGACGACGGCGCGCACCACCACGGCGAAGAAGCTCAGCACCACGCCGATGACGACGCCGCCCACTGTGCCGAACACGAGCACGCCGAAAAACGCGGCGGCGAAGATGAAAAACTCCCGGCGGTTGACCCGAAGGAGATTGCGCGCCATTTTGATCTCCAGAATGCCGATGAGCGCCGCGGCAACGATGCCCGTGAGCACCGGGACGGGCAGAAAGCGGAGAAACGGCGTGCCGAAGAGCAGCACCAGCAGCATGACGGCCGACGCCGCCACGCTCATGAGCTGGCTGCGGCAGCCGAACTGATCGGCCATGCCCGAGCGGGAGACGCTGCCGTTGACCGGGCAGCACCCGGCGGCGCAGGCGGCAAGCTCCATCACGGCGTAGGCCAGCAGCTCCCGGCGGTTGTCCACCGGGTAGTCATAGCGCTGGGCATAGCTGTTTGTGGCGAGCAGCGTCTGCGCCATGACGACGAGCGCAATCGTGAGACTCAAAACCACGATGGACTGCGCCCGTCCGGCGAGCAGACCCACATCCGGGATCACGAGCCGCGGCAGACCGGACTCCACCGCCGGCAGGAGCGCGACGCCCAGCCGGTCAACATGGCAGACTGCCGTGAGCAGAACGCCGAGTACCATCATCACGACCGGCATGGGAAACTTCGGCCAGAGCCGCTTGGAGACGAGAATGACGATGACCGTGCCGAATCCGAGCGCGGCGGAGAGCGGATGAAACGCGCCCGCCTGCGCGGCGATGTGCGCGAGGAGGGCAAAGAGCTCGCCCGTGCCCGGCGCGCCGCCGAAGAGCTTCGGCACCTGCATGAGGATGATCGTCGCCCCGATGCCGGAGATGAAGCCGCCCATGACGGGCGTGGAGATGTATTTGACCACGCGGCCGGCGCGGAAGATCCAGAAGATCAGAAACCAGACGCCAACGCACAGCGTGATGACCGGAACGAGGGCGACTGCCTCCGCCGATCCCAGCGTGAGCCCCATGCCGGCAAAGGCGCTGCCCACCATGACGGCGGGCATGGCGTCGACGCCGACGACGAACTGCGGCGAGGACGTGAGCAGACCGAACAGCAGAATCGGCAGCAGCGAGCCATAGAGCCCGTAAACCGCCGGAAGCCCTGCGATCTGGGCATAGCCCATGCTGATCGGGATGGACACGAGCGCCACGATGACGCCGGAGAGCAGATCTGCCGCCGGGTGTTTCAGATTGATAACAGGTTGAAAGCGCATGTGAAAAAACTCCTGCAGAGAATACCTTACTTTACCACGTATGGGAGGATCATGCAAACAATTCCGCGCCCCTGTCCCTTGAAAACGGGAACCAAAATTGCTATACTGTCGTCAGACACTTTATCTAATCAGGTGAAAGGAGAACGCCAATGATGAAACGCATGCTTTCTCTGGTGTTAACGCTGGTGATGGTCGCGGGCCTGTTCGCGGGTCTCGGCACGCCGGTATCCGCCAATGATGAAATCGGCCGCCTGTTCGACCAATATCTCACCGGTGATAAAATCGACGAGATGTTCGACGAAAGCCAGGTTGTGAAAACCGGGTCCTGCGGCAAGGACGGTCAGGCCAACGTCCTCTTCAAGATCTACCGGGTAGATCCGAAGAAGGTCAAGGAGCTGGCCAGCGACACCAGTGTCATTGAACAGAACGAAGCTTTCCAGAAGCTGCGCGAGAAGTTTCCGGACTTCAAGGTGGACGGGCAGAACCTCCTGCAGGATCTGACGTTTGACCTTCCGGACAGTCAGGACTACTACGCCGTGAAGCTCTCCGGCAGCGGCGAGATGGAGGACTATTCCCTCACCAGGCGCTCCCCCTGGAGCGGTGAGACGACCGTGACGATCGACGGGCAGGAGGTGCCTGTGGATCTGGAGGAGCAGCTCATCGCGGCCTATGTGGAAGGCCCGAACACCGCCAAGGGCTTTAAGGGCGTGTCCAACGTCGGCACCCGCGCCTTCTTCGGTCAGGACCGGCTGATGCTGGTCTATCTGGGCGAGAGCGTGAAGAACATCGGCGAGAAGGCCTTTGAGACCTGCGACTGCCTCTGCGCCATCAACTTCCCGAGCGCGCTCGAGAGCATCGGCCGCCGCGCGTTTTACGCCTGCGACTATCTCACCTTCGCGCGCATGACCTCCTGCACGAAGCTCAAGGAGATCGCCGAGCGCGCCTTCTGCACCTGCAGCCGGCTGACCTCGGTCTGGTTCCCGCAGAACATCACGGAAATCGGCGAGTTTGCCTTCGCCTGGGACCATATTCTCGGCACGGAGGAGTTCGCACTGCCCGCGAATCTGAAAAAGATCGACACGGGCGCCTTCGCCTTCTGCACGCATCTCGGCGCGGTCAACGAGCTGGTGATTCCCGCGAGCGTGACCGTCATTGAGCCCTGGGCCTTCGCCTGCGGGTTTGACATTTCCGCCCTGCAGATCAACGGCGGCGACGCCGGTCTCGTGATCGGCAACGGCGCCTTCGCCGGCGCCCGCGCGCTCAAAGAGGTCACCTTCCCCAACCGCGTGACCAACATCGGCAAATATGCCTTCGCCGCCTGTGACTCACTCGAGCGCCTGACCATTCAGGACAAGAGCGCGACAGAGGCCCAGCTTCTCACCATTCAGGACCGCGCCTTCGTGAGTCTCGAGGCCACGGGTCTCGGCGCGCTGAAGCAGGTCGCCCTGAAGTTTAAGGAAGTCGGCACGGACGACTCCGAATATGTGGACGGCTCCCGCCAGATCGCCGAGCGCATGAGCGAGGAGGTCGACCAGCTCTCCGGCGTGACGCCGCTGAAATACGTCGCCTGGAACGCCTATCCCGGCAACGTGCAGCCCGCCGACGAGACCGCCAAATCCTTCCCCGAGACCGCAGTCATCTACTACCCCGCGCAGGACTACAACGCCGGCGCCTACAGCGCCTGGACCGCGAGTTCCAAGATGAACATGGTCGCGCAGACCTGGAACAAATACGCCTGTGAGCCCACCTGGGTCGGCCACTACCACGTCTACGGCGATCCGGAGATTGTGGAGCGCACCTGCACGCAGGACGGACAGGAGATCTACACCTGCACCGCGTATCAGGACGGCAAGCCGTGCGGCCATCAGATGGTGGTCGTGACCGAGAAGGCCACCGGCCACGACGCGAAGCTCGTGCAGTCCATCGAGCCGACCTGCACCGAGGACGGCGTGGGCTGGTATGAGTGCAGCAACCCCTGGTGCACGCAGAAGAAATACTCCGAGGTTCTGCCCGCCACCGGCCACGATCTCGAGCATCTGACGGGCGGCGACTACAAAGCCCCCACCTGCCTCGAGGCGGGCTACGCCAAGGGCACCTGCCCGGTGTGCGGCGTGCATCTCAACGAGACGATCCCCGCCAAGGGCCACAACATTGAGTTCCTCGAGTGCATCAAGGAAGCCGACTGCGAGCACGAGGGCGTCTATCAGGGCAACTGCCCGGACTGCGGCCGCACAAACGTGCGCCAGACCGTGCCTGCGCTCGGCCATGAGTGGGACGACGGCACGATCCTCAAGCCCGCGACCGACACGACGGACGGCTCGATCCGCTACGTCTGCGAGCGCTGCGGTCAGGCCAAAACCGAAGTCATTCCCAAGAAGATCCACACCCATCAGTATGTGGAGACCGTGATCCCCGCCACCTGCGAGACCGAGGGCTACACCAACCACAAGTGCTCTGTCTGCGGCGAGGAATATAACGACAACTTTGTCGCCGCCGGTCACAAGTGGGACGCCGGCGTCGTCCGCACCGAGCCCACCGCCACCACGGCGGGACTGAAGGTCTATACCTGCTCCGTCTGCGGCGCGCACAAGAACGAGACCATTCCCGCCACCGGCGCGAAGTTTACGGACGTGCCCTCTGACGCTTACTTTGCGCCCGCGGTCAACTGGGCCGTGAGCCAGAGCCCCGCCATCACGAGCGGCACGAGTGCCACGACCTTCTCCCCGAACAATCCCTGCACCCGCGCGCAGGCCGTGACCTTCCTCTACCGCGCGGCGGGCGAGCCGGCGGTGAGCGGCACGAACCCCTTCTACGACGTGAAGACGAGCGATTACTTCTATAACGCCGTCCTCTGGGCCGTGAGCAAGGGCATCACACAGGGCACGGACAGCACGCACTTCTCCCCTGAGGATCCGTGCACCCGCGCGCACATCGTCACCTTCCTCTACCGCGCCAAGGGCAGCCCCAACGTGACGGCGCAGAACAATCCCTTCACGGATGTGCCTGTCGGTCAGTGGTACACGCTGCCGGTGCTCTGGGCGGCGAACACCCGCGTGACCAGCGGCACGAGCGCCTCGACGTTCTCCCCGAACGACACCTGCACCCGCGGTCAGATCGTGACCTTCCTGTATCGTGACAGAGCGAACTGAACAATGAAAAAGCAAGCCCCGATTGGGGCTTGCTTTTTCTGCATGGCCGATGCTCGGATGTAGGGCGGTGGCTTGCCGACGCCAAACGCCAATCTCCTGCCGCAGTTCCGACAGAAACGGCGGCCCCAAGGGACCGCCCTACGGTGTCTGTTCCGGTGCGGCACAATGAATTACATGCAGGGCATAAAAAATCGGGAGTGACAACTCCCGATTTTTTATTTCATTTATTCAAGCTCATCCACGGTCGCAAAGTACAGCTCCGGGGAGCCGTCCGAGGGCATGAGGAAGCCCGTGCGGGGGCTGAGGGAGAAGTTCACGAGCGTGGGGCCGTCCTGCAGGCAGGAGCGCTTGAACTGCTGGCTGAACAGACGCTTGCAGTAGCTGCGCAGCCATTTCTTGAGCGTGGCGTGGTCAAACTCGTCGCCGTAGGCGATGTCGGCCAGACGCAGCACCTTGCCGGGGGCGAAGCCCTTCTCGACCAGATAGTACAGGAAGAAGTCCTGCAGATTGTACGGACCGACGGACTCTTCGCTCTTCTGGGCGATCTCGCCGTTGCGCGTGGGCGGCAGCAGCTCGGGGGACACGGGCGTGTCGAGCACGTCGAAGAGCGCGTCCGCGAGGATCTTGTCGTCCGTGGTCTCGGCGACGTAGCGCACGACCATCTGCACCATGGTCTTGGTGGAGCCGGCGTTCACGTCATACATGGAGATGTGGTCGCCGTTGTAGGTGCACCAGCCGTCGGCAAACTCGGACATGTCCTCGGTGCCGACGTGGATGCCGCCGTCTTCAAAGCCGTTGGCAATATCCATGAGGATCTGAGTGCGCTCGCGCGCCTGCGCGTTTTCGTAAACCACGTTGCGGTTTTCCGGATCGTGGTCAATGTCCTTGAAGTGCTGCATGACGCTCTCGCCGATGTCAATGACACGCACGGTGGCACCCAGCTGCTCGGAGACGATGATCGCGTTGGACTTCGTGCGGTCGGTGGTGCCGAAGCAGGGCATGGTCACGGCGGTGACGGTGTTCTTCGGCAGACCCATCATCTTCGCCGCCTCGGCGCAGATGATCACGGCGAGCGTGGAGTCCACGCCGCCGGAAATGCCGACGACGGAGTGCTTCAGACCGGCATACTGCATGCGGCGCACGAGGGCGCTGGCCTGCATGTGCAGCAGACGCTTGGCAGCGGCGTGATAGTCCTTCTCGTCCGCGGGACGATAGGGATACTTGGAGAAGGGACGGGTCAGAACGGTGTCAGAGAGCTCCTCGCCCCAGCCGATCTCGGTGTAGTCGCAGCTGCAGCCGTCGAAGTTCTTCGCGCGGCGGCGCTCGGAGACCATGGACTCAATGTCGAGCTCGGTGGAGACATAGGTGCAGCCGTCTTCCTGACAGGCGAGGATGCGGCCGAGCTCCGTCACGGCGCAGAGGCCGGAATAAGTCGCGTCGGTGCTGCTCTCGCCGAAGCCGGGGGCGGCCGTGACATAGCCCGCCATGAGACGGCGGCTCTGCTCCTTGACGGCGGCAGGCATGACGCCGGCGGAATACATGCTCATCTGGAAGCCGGACAGCTGCGCAATCACGGTGGCTCCGGCGAGGGCGTGCTCGGATGCGGGGGCAACAGGGGCGTCGGCGTCCGCGCCGAGCTGGGCCGCGACCTTCAGATCGGGCATCACGTTGGAGTCAAACAGCAGCTTGGAGCCGAAGAGCACCGGCTCGTCCATGAGATACAGCTCGCTCACGCAGTCGCAGGCGGGCGTAAAGTGCTTGTCGCCCACGTTCACGGCGGGGACGAGACCGAGCACGCTGCCGTCGGACACGGCGGCGGCGCAGTTATAAATCTTCGCGCCCTTCTCGACCGGCAGACCCACAAACGTGAGCATGTCCATGCCGAGGGAGGCCTCTGCCACCTGCTCGAGGGCGGCGATGGCGCCGCGCAGCAGGGTGTTCTGGTAGAACAGATCGCCGCAGGTGACGCCGGTGAGGCTCAGCTCCGGGAACACGAGGACCTTGACGCCCTCGGCGTCAGCCTTTTTCATGACCTCGATGATCTGCTCTGCGTTGTACATGGGGTCAGCCACGCGCAGCATCGGCGCCGCGGCAGCGACTTTCAGGAATCCGTCTTTCATTGTGACATCTCTCTTTTCTTATCAAGATTTGGCTCTGCGTACGGTAGGGGCGGCCTTCGGCCGCCCGCCGGTTACACAGGCAGTTGTCTGCGGGCGACCACAGGTCGCCCCTACGGAATCATTCTTCCTGGAACGTGAATAGCTTTGCGTCAAAATACCGCAGGACGGCGGCGCGGGTGGTGACATAGCTGTCATGGCCGATCGTGACCGTGACGGTATCGCCCGTGACGGCGGCGGAAGCCGCAGGATCGACGAGCGGAAGCACGGTGTCGTTCAGCTCATCCGCGAGCGCGTCCAGATGCTCGGCGTAGTATGCCCCGTCGTGCGGCGGCGTATAGCCCTTGATGGGCGCCCGGCCGGACGAAAAGGCATAGACCAGAAACAGGATAAAGATCAGAATCACGAGGCCGCTGCCGAAGGGGCGCAGCCAGCGCACGATCTGAAACCCGGGGTGCTCCGGGGTCTCCTGTTCCGGTGCGGGCGGCAGGATCTGCGGCATGTCAGAACACGATGCGCTGGGCGATATAATCCGCCAGCTCGGTCATGGGGATGCGCTCCTGCTGCATGGTGTCGCGGTCGCGCACGGTGACGCAGCCGTCGGTCTCGCTGTCGAAATCGAAGGTCACGCAGAAGGGCGTGCCGATCTCGTCCTGGCGGCGATAGCGCTTGCCGATGGAGCCGGCCTCGTCATAGTCGCACATGAACTGCTTCTGCAGCTTGTGATAGAGCTCGGTCGCGGGGCCGGAGAGCTTCTTCGAGAGCGGCAGCACGGCGCACTTGAAGGGCGCGAGCGCCGGGTGGAAGTGCATGACGACGCGGGTGTCGTTCTTCGCCTCGTCCACGATCTCCTCGTCATACGCCTCGCAGAGGAAGGCGAGCGTCACGCGGTCGGCGCCGAGGGACGGCTCGATGACGTAGGGCACATAGTGCTCGTTCTTCTCCTGATCGAAGTAATCCAGATCCTGACCGGAGTGGGTGATGTGCTGGGTCAGGTCATAGTTCGTGCGGTCGGCCACGCCCCAGAGCTCGCCCCAGCCGAAGGGGAAGAGATACTCAAAGTCGGTGGTCGCCTTGGAATAGAAGCTCAGCTCCTCGGGCTCGTGGTCGCGCAGGCGGAGGTTTTCATCCTGCATGTTCAGATCCTGCAGCCACTGGTGGCAGAAGTTGCGCCAATACTGGAACCACTCGAGGTCGGTGTCCGGCTCGCAGAAGAACTCCAGCTCCATCTGCTCAAACTCGCGGATGCGGAAGATGAAGTTGCCCGGCGTGATCTCATTGCGGAAGCTCTTGCCGATCTGGCAGACGCCGAAGGGGATCTTGCGGCGGGTGGTGCGCTGGATGTTCTTGAAGTTCACAAAAATGCCCTGTGCCGTCTCGGGGCGGAGATACACCTCGGATGCGGTGTCCTCGGTGACGCCCTGATGGGTCTTGAACATGAGGTTAAACTTGCGGATATCGGTGAAATCGCTCTTGCCGCACACGGGGCAGGCCACGCCCTTTTCCCGGATGAAGGCGACCATATCCTCGTTGGTCATGGCCTCGACATTCACGGAAGGGTCGTTTTCCTTGGCCCATTCCTCGATGAGCTTGTCCGCACGGTGCCGGGCGTGGCAGCCCTTGCAGTCGATGAGCGGATCGTTGAAGGTGGTCACGTGACCGGAGGCCACCCAGATCTGGGGATTCATGAGAATGGCGGAGTCCAGACCCACGTTGTAGGGGTTCTCCTGCACAAACTTCTTCCACCAGGCGCGCTTGACGTTGTTTTTCAGCTCCACGCCCAGAGGACCGTAGTCCCAGGAGTTGGCCAGACCGCCGTAGATCTCGGAGCCGGGATACACAAAGCCCCTGCCCTTGCACAGCGCTACGATCTTGTCCATTGTTTTTTCGGTGTTTTTCATGCGTTTCCTCCTTCGGCTGAGTAAATGCGAACCTGCATCGGTTTTTGCGGGCACATTTCTGCCCATGCTTCTTCAAACGCCTTGCGAATCCACAAAGGATTTTCTTCGGCCTTTTCATCGCCTGAACAAAAATCTGCTCCGCAAAAACTGCTTCGCACCCCATAGCGAGCAATTTTGGAGAGAATTTCTCCGCGGCGAACACTGCCTTGCTGACGCAAGGCGAGGACAACAAGGGGAAAAGCGCCCAAAAGGGCCGCTATGGGGCGGTGCGTGTTCGCATTTACTCAGCCAGACCCCGCCAATGGATATGGCGGAAGCGAATTTTTCTCGATATGAGAACAGTTTATTATAACACCGGCAAAATCACAGTGCAAGGCTATGTTACAACCTTATCAGGCGGGAGCAGAAACTCGAAACTCCCCCTTGACAGATCGGTCTATCGATGATAGACTACAGTTAGTCTACATGCAGTAGACCAAAAGAAGAGATTCTCATGGATCAAAACGACTGGGGGCCGTGGAGAGATGACGATGCATCAACTATTTCTGACTCTCGCGCGCATGGGGTTCTATGCCGACCTGCTGGTGCTGGCCGTGCTGCTCCTGCGCGCGCTGCTGAAAAAGGCGCCGAAGCGAATTGTGTGTCTGCTCTGGGCGCTCGTGGCCGTTCGGCTCGTCTGCCTCGCGCAGCTCGAGTGGCGCGCGAGTCTCATGCCGCCGCAGGAGACGGTGATGCAGACCGTGCAGCAGGCGCCGCAGAGGCTCCTGCCGGCGCAGGAGGCGAAGGCCGGCGCGCCGGAGCAGGCAGCGTCAACGAGCGCGGTGCCCGATCCCACCGGTGTACTCAGCCGCGTCTGGTTCGCGGGCATGGTCGGCATGGTCGTCTGGGCGGCGTGGAGCGATCTTCGGCTGCGGCGGCGCCTGCGTGCCGCCGTTCGGACGGAGGACGGCGTCTGGCTCTGCGATGAGATTGACACGCCCTTTGTACTGGGGCTCTTTGCGCCGCGGATTTATCTCCCGTCGGCAGGAGACGACAGGCAGAACGTTTATATCCTCGCGCACGAGCGCGCGCACATTGCCCGCGGCGACCACTGGTGGAAGCTGCTCGGCTGGCTGCTATTGAGTGTGTATTGGTTCCACCCTCTGCTGTGGCTGGGGTATGTCCTCTTCTGCCGCGATCTGGAGCTCGCGTGCGACGAGCGGGCAGTCCGCGGTCTCGACCGCGCGGGGCTCGCCGCCTATTCCGAGGCGCTGCTGCGCTGCAGCGCGCCCCGACAGACCGCACTGACGTTTCCGGTCGCCTTCGGGGAGGTCGGCGTGAAGCCGCGCGTCAAGGCTGTGCTGACTTACAAAAAGCCGACCTTTTGGCTCATTCTGCTCGCGGTGCTCGCCGTGATTGCGGCAGCGGTCTTCTTCCTCACCTCCCGCCCGGCGGAGGAATCGTTTGCTGATTATTTCGAGCAGTACCGCGCGAACGTTCTCGACGGGGACGCGCAGGCGGCCTCCGCCCTGCGCTGGTTTGATAATCAGACAAAGCGGCAGATGTATCTCGACAATTTCCGGACGCCGGAGGCGTTCACCGTGGACGATCAGGCGCAGATCAACGACGATCTTTGGGTGTTCTCCTGCACGGAGCAGCTGCCGGAGCTGCCCTCGACTGTCATCTATCAGTTTGTCGGCCGAAGCGGCGGGCGGCTCTGGGTCTACGGCAATGTCAGCCAGATCCCGGAGGCCATCTCCGTTGGGCTGGATCGGAGCCTCTATGACTATCACGAGGACGAAAACGTCATGAACGCCGACGAGGACGAGCAATTGAAAGCGCTGGAAGCCGCGGACGCAAAGGCGCTTATCGAGGCATTTCCGAACACAGACGGCGCGTATGCGGAGCTGGTGACCGCACGGCTGGCAGAATATTACCGCGCCGACCCCGAGGGCGTGGAGAAGCTGATTGACGAGAACACGCTCACGGAGCAGCAGAGGAAGTTGCTGCTGGCCGGGATTGAGTTGGCGCTGCAGGAAGACGAGATGGTCACGGCGGATGCGGGCGGATGATATCCGCCCCTACAAGGGTGCGGCAGAGCAGTTCGATGCCCTTCGTAGGGGTCGGCGTCCTCGACGACCCGTTGTGTTAGACTGCCACCGGTATCAGCGGGCGACCGCAGGTCGCCCCTACAGATGGTGCTGCAGGAAGAGAAGTGTGACGGTGTGACGCTTGTGACGCTGTTTTCTAACCTTTTTATTTTCTTTTTTATCTATTATATAGATTTCAGCGTCACATCAGTCACATGGGTCACACTCTTTCCTTTTCTTCCCCGTTGTGTTACACTGGTTTCACCGCAAAGCAAAGGAGAGATTGCCATGTCCATTCCCGTCGGCGCGAAGGGCGCCGCTGAAATGATCGTCACGGACGACAAAACCGCCGCCGCCATCGGCTCCGGCAGCGTGAAGGTGTTCGCAACGCCGTGGATGATCGCCATGATGGAGCTGTCCGCCTGCAACGCGCTCGCGCCCTACTACGAAGCGGGGCAGAGCAGCGTGGGCACAAAGCTCGATGTGAGCCACGACGCCGCCACCCCCGTGGGGATGAAGGTGCGCGCCGAGGCTGAGGTGATCGAGGTCGACCGGAGACGAATCGTCCTCTCCGTCGCCGCCTTCGACGAGACCGGCCCCATCGGCAGGGGCACGCACGAGCGCTTTCTCATCGACGCGGCGAAGTTCATCGCCAAGGCTGAGAGCAAGGGCAAATAAACCGTCATAATTCACGACAGAGAGAAGCTTAATTTTCTTTCTGTCGTGAATTTTCACAAAAAGCTCTTTTCTTTTCCGGAGACATGCGTTATAATGAAGTCAGATCCCCGGAAAGGAGTTGAACCTCATGAAGTTCACATTCACCGAGAAGAAGATGGAAGCCTCTGATTCTCTGCGCGCTTACGCGGAGAAGAAGGCCGGCAAGATCGACCGGCTCTTCAAAAAGGAGAGCGAGGCCTTCGTCACCTTCAGCACGGAGCGGGGCCGCTTCCTGGTGGAGCTGACCATCAAGAACAACGGCACCTTCTTCCGCGCACACGAGCTCACCAACGACATGTACGCCTCCGTGGATTCCGCCGTGGCTCACATCGAGCGGCAGATCCGCAAGAACAAGACCCGCCTGTCCAAGAAGCTGCGCGAGGGTGTGGAGCGCGAGGTGGAGGCCATCCCCACCACGCCGGATGAAGAGGCCGAGCCGGATGAATTCCAGGTCATCCGCCGCAAGCACTTCGCCATCAAGCCCATGAGCGCCGAGGAAGCGATTCTGCAGATGAATCTGCTGGAGCACGAGTTCTTCGTCTTTAAGGACAGCGCCAACGACGAGGCGTTCAGCGTGGTCTACCGCCGCAAGCAGGGCGGCTACGGCGTCATCACGGATGAGGCTGAATGATCCTAAAATATCAAAGAGCACCGGGTAAAACCGGTGCTCTTTTTTTCATGCAGAATGTCGAAAGGGGCGATCTTTGATCGCCCGCAGGCTCCTGCAGTCAATCCACAGGCGGGCGACCGCAGGTCGCCCCTACAGGCGGCTTGGCAGGCAGCTTCACGCTGCTGATCAGGATGCCGCAGAGGATCAGCCCGCCGCCGAGGAGCGTGCGCGCCGTGACGGTCTCATGGAGAAACACCGCGCCGAGCGTCGCCGCGACGAGGGGATTGAGCGCGCAGAACATGCCGGAGCGCTCCGCCGTCGTGCCGCTCTGCGCCACGGGCTGCAGCGTGAAGCCAAAGCCCGTGCACACCACGGCGAGCAGCACGATGCCGAGCCACTCCATGCCGCCCGCGGGCAGCCGGGGCGTCTCTGTGAGAAAAGAAGCCGCGAGACTCAGCGCGCCGATCGTGCCCACCTGCACGATGCCGGCGGCGAGGGCGTCAATGCCCCGGTGCGTGAGCCGATCCGTGACGAGGATCGCCGCGGCATACAAGAGCGCGGCGGCGAGACAGAACGCCTCTCCGACCCCGAAGCCGACGGCGCCGCCCAGTGTGAGAAAGCCGACGCCGAGCAGGCAGAGCGCCGCGCTGAGCATCGTCTTCCCCTCCGGAAAGCGGCGCGACAGCGCCGCGCCCAGAACCGGAACCCAGACGATGGCCGTGTTCTCCAGAAAGGACACCGTGCTGCTGTCTGTGCGCTTGAGGCCATTGAGCTCCGCCGTCATGACGAGAAAATACAGCGCGCCCATGATCGCGCCGGCGCGCAGCGTCTGCCGGTCCACCACGCGAAGGCGCGGGAAAAACAGCGCCGCGAGCAGCGCGAACGCCAGCAGAAACCGTACGCTGAGAAGATTGAACAGCCCCATACCCTCCAGAATCAGCTTGGAGAAGAGATAGCTCGTCGCCCGCGCAGTGATGACGCCGGCAAGCAGCAGCTCCGACGCGCGGCGGGAGAAGGTGAGATTACGCATAAGATCAGCTCCACGTTCGTTCTTGACTCCATCCTACTCCCATGTTATCCTTGCGTAAAGCGATTGTTTCTCAACTTATCTTTGACAAAATTGCAAAGGAGGCGGGCTATGGACACGGAAAAATGCGCGGCGCTCTTAAAGGTACTGGAGCTGGGAAGTCTCTCAGCCGCGGCGCAGGCGCTGGGGTATACGCCCTCGGGCGTGAGCCGGATGATGGTCTCGCTCGAGCAGGAGGCGGGGTTCCCGCTGCTGCTGCGCGCGCACGGCGGCGTCTCCCCCACCGCCGAATGCGAGGCGCTGCTGCCCACAGTGCGCGCGCTCGCGCATCTGGGCGAACAATTCAGCGAGCAGGCCGCCGCTCTTCGCGGGCTCGAGACGGGCACGGTGCGCGTCGGCTGCGCATACGGGGCATATTACGACAGACTCGCGCAGACGATCGCGGCCTTCGGCGCGGCGCACCCGGGCATCGAGGTGGAGTTTCTGCAGGACAGCAGCAGCCGGCTCTGTGAGGCCATCGAGCGGCAGGAGGCAGACTGCTGTCTCGTGAGCTTTCGGGAGGGGGACTTTGACTTCCTGCCGCTGCGGTCTGATCCGCTCATGGCGTGGGTGCCGGCGAATCACCCGCGGGTCACTTCGGGCTTCTACCCCATGGGCCACTTTGCGCACGACGCGTATATCGACACCTATCCCGGTCGGGACACGGACAACGCCCGCGCCTTTCAGCAGCTCGGCATCACGCCGAACACGCGCTACACCACCATTGACACGCACGCCACGGCCTCCCTCGTCGCGGCGGGGCTGGGCGTGAGTCTCAACAACAGCGTGCTCGCATACGGGCACGATCTGCGCGGTGTGGTCGTGCTGCCGGCGGCGCCGGAATACACCGTTTCGATCGGCATCGCCTCGGTGCGGCGCGAGCGCCTCTCCCCCGCCGCGAAGCGGTTTCTGGAATTTGCGGCGGCGCAGCTCGCGGACGAATGACGCGCTTTTCAAAGGCGGCATCCTATGGTATAATAAAGTTTAAATATTCTATTTGAGGTAACGCATGCAAAACACCGCTGAAAAAAAAGAGCGGGCAGCCCTCGCCGGGCTGGCCGCCGCAAATATGGAAGCGCGCGAGCGCTCAACGGAGATCTCCATGGCGGAGCTCGCCGCGCTGGTGGAGACCGCCGGCGGCGAGGCCGTGGTCTCGGTTCTGCAGAACAAGCAGACGCCCGATCCCCGCACCTTTCTGGGCGAGGGCAAGGTGGCGGAGCTGAAGGAATGCATCGAGGCGAACGAGTGCGATCTCGCCGTGTTTGACAACGAGCTCTCCCCCTCGCAGATGCGCGTGCTCTCGGAGGAGCTGGGCGTGCGCGTGCTGGACCGGTCCGGTCTGATTCTGGACATTTTTGCCCAGCGGGCGCAGACGAGAGAGGGCCAGCTGCAGGTGGAGCTCGCGCAGTATCACTATCTGCTCCCGCGGCTGACCGGCATGTGGACGCATCTGGTGCGGCAAACCGCCTCGGGCGGCTCGAGCCCGATCGGCACGCGCGGCCCCGGCGAGACGCAGCTTGAGACCGACCGGCGGCACATCCGCCGCAAGATCCAGAAGCTCGAGGAGGAGCTCGAGGCCGTGCGCAAGGTGCGCCAGACGCAGCGCCGCCGGAGAGAGAAAAACAGCGTGCCCGTCGTGGCGCTGGTGGGCTACACCAACGCGGGAAAATCCACGCTCTTAAACCGGCTCACGGGCGCGAACATTCAGGCCAACGACCGTCTGTTCGACACGCTTGACACCACCACGCGCAAGCTCCGCGTGGACGAGGCGACGGAGGTGCTCCTGTCTGACACCGTGGGCTTTATCCGCAAGCTGCCGCACCATCTGGTGGAGGCCTTCAAGGCGACGCTGGAGGAGCTGAGCTACGCCGACGTGCTGCTGCACGTGATTGACATTTCCAACCCCGAGTGGGAGGCGCAGGCCGAGGTCGTGGACCGGCTGATCGACCAGCTGGGCGCGGCGCAGACGCCGTGCATCCGCGTGTTTAACAAATGCGACGCCTATCTCGGCATTCTGCCGCACGGGGAGAACATCGTGTGCATCTCCGCGCGCACGGGCGAGGGCACGGCGGAGCTCCTGGACGCCGTGGCGAAAACACTCTCGCGCCAGAACCGGCACGCTGTGCTGCGCATCCCCTACACCGAGGGCGCGCTCACAGAGCTGCTGCACCGGGAGTGCGCCGTGCTGCGCACGGACTATCTGGACGACGGCGTGGAGCTCGAAGCCGTCATCAAGCCCGAATACTGGGGAAAGGTGGAACGTTATGCAGTTCCCGGAGATTCTTGAGACCGATCGGCTGCTGCTCCGCCCGTGGCGGGAATCGGACGCAGCGGCCTGCTGTCGCTGGGCAAGCGATCCCAGAGTCGGCCGCATGTGCGGCTGGAAGCCGCACGAGAGCGAGGAAGAGAGCCTGGAGGTCATCCGCTCCATTCTCTCCACACCCCTGACTTACGCCGTGACGGTGAAGGGCTCGGACGAGGCCATCGGCTCGATCGATCTGCACCCCACCACAAGACCGGAGACCATGGGACATCTGGCGCTGGGCTACTGGCTCGGCGCGCCGCACTGGGGCAACGGCTATATCCCGGAGGCCGGGCGCGCCCTGCTGGACACGGCATTCTCTCTCGGCGCGCGGGAGATCTGGGTGAGCCATTTCGCGGATAATCACCAGTCCCGGCGGGTCATCCACAAGCTCGGCTTTACCTATCGCTTCCGGGACACGGAGCAGGTTGGGCCGTCGGGAGAAGAAAAGGAATTGTGGTATTACTCAATCCTGCCCGGAGAATACACGGGCGACTCGTGAATCGCCCCTACGTTCTGAATGACAGAGGTGAGCCAATTGGAAGCATATTATATCCCCACCGGGCCCGGCGAGGCGGAGCTGACGGAAAAGCGCTCCACCTTTCTGGGACATGTGCGCTGCGTGGAGAGTGAGGACGAGGCGAAGGAATTCATCGCCGCGATGAAAAAGCAATATCACGACGCGCGGCACAACTGCTGGTGCTACCGCATCCAGGACGGGCCGGAGCGCTATTCCGACGACGGCGAGCCGCAGGGCAGCGCAGGCATCCCGATGCTGGAGGTCTTGAAGCGCGAGAACATGACGAACGCCGTCTGCGTCGTGACGCGGTATTTCGGCGGCGTGCTGCTCGGCACCGGCGGACTGCTGCGCGCCTACACCAAGAGCACGAAGGACGCGCTGACCGCCGCGGGACGCTCCGCCGTGAACGTCTGGGCGCAGGTGGACATCGCCTGCTCCTACGCGCTGTTTGAGCGCGCAAAGGGCGCCGTGACCGCCCTCGGCGGCGCGGTGGACGGTCTGGACTACGGCGCAGACGTGACGCTCCACGCGCTGCTGCCGCAGGACAAGGTGGAAACGCTGCAGAATCAGATCCGCGACCTCTCCGCCGGAAGCGCGGAGGCCGTCGTGGCGGGCCAAGTTCGAAAAGCCGTACCATTGGAGGGAGATTTACCATGAAGCAAAAGAAAAACGCGCTGACCGCCGTCATTGTCGTGACCTTTGTGCTGCTGATTCTGGCGAATCTGCTGCACGGGCTCTGGCGTCTCATCGCCTGGGGTGCCATGATCTTCTCGCTCGCCGTGTTCGCGGTGCTCTGGTCGCAGATCTGGCGCTGCCCGCACTGCGGCAAGCATCTCGGCCGCATGGCAGACGGGTCTGACCGCTGCCCGCACTGCGGCGAAAAGCTGGAATAAACCCAAACGGAAACCCGCTTCGCTGGGCTTTCCGTTTGAAAAAGATGCGCTGCGTTCAGCGCACTCGCACGTCGCGCCAAGTTTCATATCCCTCGCCTCTGCACAAAGTGCACCGTCTCGCTCATTTCACTGCCGCTCCTTATCCAAATCAAAGCAAATGCTTTGATTTGGAGAGGAAGAACAGGGGCGCGGAAGTTGAGCCGGTGTGCGATCGCACAGCTGCGAAACGGAGCAAGCCTGTTCCGACGTTGTTCACTCCGCGAGAAGAGATTTTTCCGCCGCACATGTCGCCGAAACAATCAATTTCATTTTCTTCGCGCCTGCTGGCGCGAACGCTGCGAGGCCCTATTCGACAGTCGAAAAAAACAGCACCTGAAATCAGGTGCTGTTTTTCATGCAAATTTTCGCTCGCTGGTATCGTGTGCTCAGCTGTAGAAGGCATGTCCGCCAATGGTGGTGACATAGCACAGAGCGCTGTTGAACCAGCTGGCGTCGGCAATGCTCGGGTTCAGGAAGAACAGGCTGCTGCCGACCGTATTCACGCCCTCGAGGCACATCTTTGCCGCGAGAACGGCCTGCTCGCTGGGCTCATTGTAGATCGAGCCGTTGTCCACCGGGGTGAACTGGCCGGGCTCAAACACAACGCCCTCCACCGTGCCGGGGAAGCGGGCAGAAGCGACGCGGTTGAGAACCACGTTGCCCACACCGATCATGCCGTCGAACGGCTGACCGTTGGCCTCCGCATAAATGATGCGGCTGAGCCAGTAGAGGTCCTGACGAGTATAGAAGCTGTCGCCGTCCTCCAGAATCTTCTTGGTAGTGCTGTTCACATTGACAGCGGCGTTCTCCGCGTCATAGGAGACCTCCGCGCCGAAGACCTTCTGCAGCACGTCCGCCGGGACGAGGATCTTTCCGTCGAGCGCGGGTGTGCCGCTCTTGACGGTGATGTAACGGTCATTCGCCCAGAAAGACGTACCGTCTGCCGTGAGCGTCATGGAAACGCCGGCGGCTTCATAGGTAACTTCGTTGTTGTCCTGCTTCGTTACGGTGCAGTCATAGCTGATCATGCCGCAAAAATCGGGGATGGAGAAATACGCGGTGTTGTTCACCACATAGCCGTATCCGCCGAACACGCCGTCCACATAAGCGGGAACGAACGTGCAGCTGACAGAGCCGGCGGCATTTTGCACGTCAAGACCAACCGGGACCGTCCGGGTGATGGGCTGGAGCGAGCGCAGGGTCACACGCGTTGCAACGCGCTCCACCTGCTCGGTGACCACCAGGGCTTCATCCGCCGGGGTGGGCGCCTTCGTCTCCGCCGGGATCGGGGCGCTGGCTTCCGCCGCGTCCTGCATGGCGAGGTCCACGGCGAGAACACTGCCGCTTCCCATGAGCCATCCCAGACCGACCAGTGCTGCACACAGCAGGATCACGATGCCAACGAGCGCAAAATTTGGTTTGGTTTTCTGGCCCATCGGAATCGCCCCCTTTCGTGCAGAATCGTTTACAGATGCAAGATGTCGTGAACGCTGATGCGTTTAGACATGCTTTATTATATTCATTTTCAGCCCCTTTTTCAACCGGCGTTTTGCACAAATGGCTCGTCCAGATTCCTACAAATCAGACAATTTTCTTCAAAAAAATATTGTTTTTTACACGATATTGCGGTTGTTACAAAACGGTAACACTGTATATTGTGTTTGTGCAGGTTGATGGAATTTAGCTGCCCGGACACATGTGAGCAAAATTGTTGTAAAGTTTTTGTGAACATTTTCTTGCAAATCAACATTATGTCAACGATGTGTCTTATTTCTCATTTTTGCCTCATCGTTATGTTAATCTTTTTCCGGTCCAAAATCCCTTGATTTTCCATCTGTTTTCTGTCTTTCCCCACCGCGGAGGGAATTTCGGCAGATTTCTCAGCGCGCAATGGTCTGTGCTCCCCACCGGCATTCTCTCCCGCAAAGCAGACGCCTCCGGCATATCCGGCGGGTGCGCGGCATAGGCTCTCAGAGACAACTGCGGGAAGGGGGAATCGGCATGCGACGGATAACGCCGCTGCTGCTGGCGGCAGGGCTGCTGCTCATGGCCGCGGGACTGGCGCGGGGAATGCCGCCGGGTGTGCGGCGGCTGCTCACACCGCAGCGTCTGCTGGAAACCGCCGTCCGGCTGGAGACCGGCGCGGTGTACGCGCCGCCGGACGAAGCAGCGCCGGAGGATCTCTCGCTCCCGGCGCCTGCTCCCTCGCCGACGCCGACGGAGACGCCGGAGCCGGTTTTGTCTGACGCGCCGAATGAAACGCCGGACGGGCTTCCGATTCTGACGACCTCCTTCTCCGGCGGGCTCACGATCCAGAACGACGCGGAAAAGGACGTGGACCCGGCTGCGCTGCTGGCCGAAGGCCCGTCGCTCCGGCTTGGCGCGGAGGCGCCGCAGGTGCTCATCGTCCACACGCACACAAGCGAGGCCTATACGCCGTCGGACGGCTGCCGGTATGAGGCATCGGACAACATGCGCACGCAGGACACCAATTATAATATCATCCGGGTCGGGGACGTGCTCGCCGCGCGGCTCGAGGCCGCGGGACTCACCGTGCTGCACGACCGCACGGTGAACGACTATCCCAGCTACGCGGGGTCTTACAGCCGCTCCGGCGCGGCGGTGGAGGCGGCGCTCGCGGAATACCCCTCCATCCGGCTGGTGATCGACCTGCATCGGGACGCAATGGCGTCTGACACCGTGGTATACAAAACGGCGGCGGAGCTGCCAGACGGAGAGACCTGCGCGCAGGTTATGTTCGTCGTGGGCACGGACGGGCTCGGACTCGAGCACCCGAACTGGCGGGAAAACCTGAAGCTCGCGGTCTATCTGCAGGACGCCGTCTGCGCCGCGCACCCGACGCTCATGCGTCCGATTCATCTCGTGCGCGAGCGGTATAACCAGCATTTGAGCCCCGGCATGCTTTTAATCGAGGTCGGCAGCAGCGGAAACACGCTGCCCGAGGCGCTGCGGGCGGCCGAACTCTTCGGCGACGCGGCGGGAAATGCCCTGGCTCGACTGACAGGATAGAGCGGCGGGCGGCCGAGGTCGTCCGCCCCTACGAAAAGAAATGACCGCCATTGGCGGTCATTTTGTTTCTCTGGGCTGTTTCTGCTGCCTGCACCAGGTGTTCATCACCATGTTCACAGGCAGGAGCTTCACCAGCCGCGCCTGCATCCGCTCCGGGAAGCCGAGGATGGAGGCGCTCTTGCCGCGCTTCATGTCGCGCAGCGCCTTTTTCACCACGGCCTCGGGGCCGTAATAGCGGTTATAGTAGCAGATGGTGTCGTCCGTGACGGCGTGGTCGAAAAATTCCGTGGTGATCCACCCGGGGCAGACCGCCATGGCGCGCACGCCGCGCGGCCGCAGCTCCACGCCGAGCGCCCGCGTGAACGAGAGCACATAGGCCTTGCTCGCGCCGTAGACATTGATATACGGCACCGGCTGCCAGGAGGACATGGAGCCCATGTTGTAAATCCGGCTGCCCTCGGTGAGATACGGCAGCGCCAGATGGCACATGGCCGTGAGCGCGCGGTCGTTGAGATCGATGATGTCGAGCTGGGTTTTGAGATCGCGCTCGGCAAACGGGCCGAACACGCCGAAGCCCGCCGCGTTCACGAGCACGGCAATCTCCGGCTTCGTCTCACGCAGGAGCGAATCGATCACGTTGAAGCTCTGCATGTCCAGCAGATCCAGCGCGAGCACGCGCACGGCGGCGCGGGTTTTCTCCTGCAGCTGCTCCAGCCGCTCGCGCCGCCGGGCAATGACCCAGAGCTCGTCAAATTCCTCGTCTTTGTCCAGCGCATAAACAAACTCCCGGCCCATGCCGGAGGACGCGCCGGTGATGATGGCAATTTTCATATGCAGCCTCCCCTCTTTTTTCCGTTTCAGCGTACCACAGTGCGGTGCAATTTGCAATCGAAAGAAAAAGGGAGTATATTGAAAGGCATATCCTGTATCTTCGAGGTTTGTCATGAATTATCGTATCATCTGGCGCACCGTGGGCAAGGTGCTTCTGATCGAGGCGGCGCTGATGCTCCTGCCGGTCATCACGGCTCTGATCTACGGCGAGAATCCGCTGCCGTTTCTGATCACGCTGGGCGTGACCGCCGCCATCGGCTTTGCCATGAGCCGGCTGCAGACCCGCCGCACCGTGTTCACCGCGCGGGAGGGCTTTCTCATTGTGGGGCTCTCGTGGGTGCTCATGAGTCTGGCCGCGGCCGTGCCCTTCGTGCTCAGCGGGGACATTCCCAATTATCTCAACGCCCTGTTTGAGACCGTGTCCGGTCTCACGACCACCGGCGCGACCATCCTCTCCGACGTGGAGAGTCTCAGCCGCGCGGGCCAGTTCTGGCGGCTGTTCAGCCACTGGATCGGCGGCATGGGCATTCTGGTCTTCTTCATGGCGGTGCTGCCGCTGGCGGGCGAGCACAGCATGCACATCATGCGCGCCGAGGTGCCCGGTCCCGTGGTGGGCAAGCTCGTGCCCAAGGCGAGGGAGACCGCCCGCATTCTCTACATCATTTATTTCGTCATGACCGTGGTCGAGACCGTGCTGCTCGCGCTCGGCGGCATGCCGTTTTTCGATTCGCTGCTGCACTCGTTTGCCACGGCCGGCACCGGCGGCTTCTCCACAAAGGCACTGAGCATCGGCGCATACAACAGCGCGTATATCGACATGGTCACCGGCACGTTCATGCTCCTGTTCGGCGTGAATCTGAGTCTTTACTATCTCGTGCTTATCGGCTCGTGGCGCGACGCGCTGAAAAACGAAGAGCTGCACTGGTACGCCGCGATCGTCGTCGCGGCGGTGACGCTCATTGCGCTCAATCTCTCCGGGCTTTACGGCGGGTTCGGCCACGCGCTGCGCTATGCCTATTTCCAGGTGGCGTCCATCATCACGACCACCGGCTTTTCCACCGCGGACTTCACGCAGTGGCCCGCCTTTTCGCAGGCGGTGCTGGTGCTGCTCATGTTCGTGGGCGGCTGCGCCGGCAGCACCGCCGGCGCGCTGAAGGTCTCGCGCATCGCCATTCTGTGCAAAAACGCGCTGATCGAGCTGCGGCGCATGCTGCGGCCGCGCAGCGTCGTGTCCGCACGGCTGGACGGCAAGGCGGTTCAGAGCGCGACGCTCCGCGCCGTGCAGGGGTTTTTCTTCCTGTATCTGCTGCTGCTTTTGCTG
The DNA here is from genome assembly GCA_045546715.1 of Oscillospiraceae bacterium. Lineage (GTDB taxonomy): Bacteria > Bacillota > Clostridia > Oscillospirales > Oscillospiraceae > CAG-103. The sequence continues at coordinate 24,450 of JAZQDI010000002.1, forward strand.
GGCACGCTGCTCGTGAGTCTCGACGGACAGGACTTCACCACGAACTTCACAGCGACGCTCGCGTGTCTGTCAAACGTCGGCCCGGGACTCTCTCTCGTCGGCCCGATGGGGAACTTCGATTTCTTCTCTCCCCTGTCCAAAATCGTGCTGATTCTCGAAATGCTGCTGGGCAGACTGGAGATCTATCCGATCCTCCTGCTGTTCCACCCGGCTTCGTGGCGCTCGAAATAAATGAAACCGCTCGACGTGAAAACGTCGGGCGGCTTCATTTAGATATACTCGCGCTCCATCGCCCTCGGCAATGCCTCGGTTGGTCGGTGCGAGGACTCGCGTTATGCGAGTCTTAGGGTGTTTTTGGCTGGGCAGAACTCCGTCAAAAACAGATTCGGTTTTTTCGCCGCAAGCGAGCGGCGAACTCTGCGAGGTTTTTTTGCTTATTGATCGTTCGCCTTCACGGATTCGGGATAATAGCGGTGCGGGTCGGGATCCGGCTCACGCTCGCCCACGGCGATTTCAAAGCGCTTGACAAGCTCCGTGAGACCGAGCTTCGTGATCATCAGCTCATTGTAGGCAAAGTCGTCGGTATAGCCGCGGTCCTTGCACTCGTCAAGCCCCTCGCGGACCTCATCCTGCTCCATGAGGCAGGTCTCATAGAGATCCTCCAGCTTGCCCAGCCGGGTGACGAGATCATCGTTATTCTCGGCAATGGGGTGCGCCGACTCGAACCGGCGGCCGATGCGCACCACGGCGTTATACGCGGTCTTGAGCATCATGAGACTGAGATCGGCCTCCTGACCCATCTCAGAGGCCTGGCCGATGCCCTGCTCCATCTCCTGCACCTGCTCCAGCCAATACTGGTGCACGCTGAGGAACTGGTCCAGCCGCTCCTGCAGCACCTCATCGGAGTTGCGGTTGGCGGAGTAGCCGCCCTTTTTCAGTTTTTTCGTCAGACGATCCATAATCTATCCTCCAGTTTTTTAATCATCTACATCCAGAGCCTCGAGACCCTTGGCTGCCACGGGCTTGCTGTCGCCGTGGCGGACAAAGAGCATGGTCACGAAGGCCAGCGCCACAAAGATCGTGGCATAGGGGAAGAGCACCGTCATGCCCATGCGGTCCATGAGGAAGCCCGAGAACATGGGCGTGACGACCTGCGCGGCCATGCTGGCGGTGTAATAGAAGCCGGTATATTTGCCCACGTCTGCGCCGGAGCACATCTCCACCACCATGGGGAAGGAGTTGACGTTGATTGTCGCCCAGCCGATGCCCGCGAGGGCAAACATGAGATTCATGATCATCGTGGGGCTGTCAGACCGCAGGAACGCGGCCACGCCGAAGGAGACGCCCAGCATGACGACGCCCGCGAGGATGGTCTTTTTGCGGCCGACCCTGGAGGCCACGATGCCGACGGGCAGATAGCTCACGATGGCGGCAGCCTGCGCGATGATGAGCGTGAGGTTATAGTCCTTGTGCAGAATGTTTGAGGCGTAGACGGAGTATTTGCTC
>JAZQDI010000003.1:0-14802 GCA_045546715.1 Oscillospiraceae bacterium
GGCAGGGCGTTGGCGTTTCAATAGACAAGAATAAGGTCTCACAGAGTTCGCGGCTCGGATGCAGCGAATACAATCCAATCGATTTTCCGGCGACATGTGCGGCGGAAAATCTCCCTATGGCACGGCAAATGCCGCGCCCTCGCGCCGACCAAGGCTGGCAGCGCCTGCCGCGATGGAGCGCGAGTGACCCTTCGACTGTCAAAGAACATCGTTCTTTGACAGTCTCAAATCCCCTGCAGCCTCAAACTGCAGGGGATTTGCTTAGACGCTCTGCAGAAACCGCAGGAAGGCTTCTTTGCCTTCTTCGTTTCTCTGATAGACGCCCGCGTGCTCGAGCACCTTGGCGAAGACCTTGCCGGTCTCGGCCTTCACGATGTCGAGGGCGTTTTCCGCCGTGATCGTATAGCGCGGCGCGAATTCGTCCGCCCAGTCGGCGTGCTTTTCCGTGCGCTCGTCCGCGCGCAGATCCGCTCCGGACACGAGCGCCTCCGCCACGGCGGCAAGCTCCTCGCGCAGCCGCGCGGGCAGCACCGCGAGACCCATCACCTCGATCAGTCCGATGTTCTCCTTCTTGATGTGGTGCAGCTCCTGATGCGGGTGGTAGAGGCCGAGAGGATATTCCTCCGTCGTGAGATTGTTTCGCAGCACGAGATCGAGCTCATAGTCCTCGCCGCGTCTGCGGGCGATGGGCGTGATCGTGTTGTGCGCCTCGCCGTCCGTCTCCGCGAAGATCACGGCGGCCTCGTCCGTGTAGCCGCGCCACGCGGTGAGAATGCGGTCGGCGAGCGCGGCGAGTCTGGCGGGGTCTGCCGCGCGCAGCCGCACGACGGACATGGGCCACTTCACAATGCCCGCCGCCACGTCCTCATAGCCGGGGAAGGTGAAGGGCGTCTCCACCGGCGCGGTCTCCATGGCGAAGGTATAGTGTCCGCCCTGGAAGTGGTCGTGCGCGAGAATCGAGCCGCCCACGATGGGCAGGTCTGCGTTGCTGCCCACGAAGTAGTGCGGAAACTGGCGCACAAAGTCGAGCAGCTTTTCAAAGCACGCCCGGTCGATCTTCATGGGCGTGTGCTCGCGGTTGAGACAGATGCAGTGCTCGTTATAGTAGACATAGGGAGAATACTGCAGATACCACGGCGAGCCGTTGATCGTGATCGGCACCATGCGGTGGTTCTGCCGCGCGGGATGGTTCACGCGCCCGGCGTAGCCCTCGTTCTCCGCGCAGAGCAGGCAGCGGGGATAGTTCGAGGCCGGGAGATTGCGCGCCGCGGCGATGGCCTTGGGGTCCTTCTCCGGCTTGGAGAGGTTGATGGTGATATCGAGCTCGCCGTATTCCGTCGGCGCCTTCCACTGGATGTCGTTTGCGATTCGGTCGCGGCGGATGTAGTTCGTGTCCTGGCTGAATTTGTAGTACCAGTCGGTGGCGATTTCCGGCTTGCAGGCGCGCAGCGTCTCAAACATCTGGATCACCTGCGCCGGACGGGGCGTGAGTCTGCCCATCAGCTCGGTGTCGAAGAGATCGCGGTAGACGACGGAGTTTTCCTCGATGACGCCGCGCGCATATGCGTCGTCCGTCAGCGCGCCGAGAATGTCCTGCAGCGGCGCGTCGGGCGCGGTCTCAAGTTCCGGCAGGGCGTCGAGCTTCATGACGTCCAGAATCGTGTTGACCGCCCAGTTTTCCTCCTCGGCGCTGATGAGGCCTGTGCGCAGGGCGTAGTCCTTCAGTGCGATGACAGCGTTCATTCTTTTCTCTCTCTTTCTTCGTAGGTTTCCAGAAAGCTGTGCAGCTCTCCGTGGGTTTTATATCCGGGGAACATGTCCAGATTCACGGCGTGAATCGCGTGGAAAATACTGTTTTCAATGTCCGGGTTCGTCTCGCGGAGCTTTCGGATCAGAAGCTTGGTCTCCCTGCGCTTGCTCTCGGTCTCGCGCCCGGCGGTGGCCGTCTGCTCGGTAAACCGGCAGGCGCACTGCAGAAATTCGAGCCCGTTATACCGCGCCCAGGCGATCACGTCCTCCTCCCGGATGCAGTACATGGGGCGGATCAGCTCCATGCCGGGGAAGTTTGTGCTGTGCAGCTTCGGCATCATGCCCTGCAGCTGAGCGCCGTAAAACATGGCCATCACGGTCGTCTCGATCACGTCGTCCCGGTGGTGGCCGAGGGCGATTTTGTTGCAGCCGAGCTCGCGCGCCTTGGCGTAGAGCGCGCCGCGTCTCATGCGCGCGCAGAGATAGCAGGGGTTTTTCTCCGCGCTGTTTGCCACGTCGAAAATGTCAGATTCAAAGATTTCCACCGGAATGCGCAGCAGCGCCGCGTTCTCCTCGATCCGCGCCCGGTTTGCCGGAGCGTAGCCCGGGTCCATCACGAGAAATTTCAGCTCAAACGGCATGTCGCTGTGCCGGTGCAGCTGCTGCATGAGCTTTGCCAGGAGCATGGAGTCCTTGCCGCCGGAGATGCACACGGCAATCCGGTCGCCCGGGGCGATCAGCTCGTATTGCTTGAGCGCCGCGACAAAGGGCGTCCAGAGCTGCTTGTGGTATTTTTTGATGATGCTGCGCTCGATGAGCTGCCAGCGTTCCAGTTCGCGGGGCATAAGCGGGAGTCCTTTCTCGGAAATCTGGTTTTCAGTTTATCACATTTTCCCGTGAAGTCAATCAGACTGGTATTCCGCGCATGATTTTGCTATACTGGCATTACTTCGATTGGAGGAACGCCATGAAAGCCGTACTGAAGAAGTGTTTCAAAATCATCGGGATCGTTCTGCTTGTACTCATCGTTCTGCTCGCCGTACTGCTCGGCTGGGACGGCTACAGCCGCAAAAAGGCCTCCGAGGCGGCGGCCGCGCAGCCGACGAAGGACCTGAACGCGCTGGATTTCGTTGTGGAGGATTCCGACACGCCGCTGGAGGTGCCCACGAGCACGCGCTCGGAGCTGTCAGACCTGTTTATGATCTATGAGGCGGAGGACTATGACCTCTTCTTCCCGGAAAAGCACGTCACGGCGGCGGACTGCAAGGCGGTCATTCGGGGAAACGACGCCATTCCGCCGCGGTTCAAGACGCTGCTGAGCTGGTATGTCGATGCGATTGAGCGGCACTATCCCGAGGCGGATCTCCGACCGCTGCACTATAATCTTGAGACGCTGGAGATTTCCGAGGGGGACGACCGCGATCTGCTCTATGCCTCACTCAACAGCGACGCCTACGGCTGCTATGTCCGCACGGAAAACTGCATCTATGTCAAGTCGGATTATGAATATGTGCCGCAGACGTGGGAGTATCAGGTGATCCTCCACGAGTTCGGTCACGTCGCCCGCATGGTGCACCGGGATCTGGATGATTATAAGCTCCGGATTCAGGCGCTGCCGCCCGAGAGCGGCTTTGTCATTGCTGACGAGGCGCTCAACTCCCTATTCACCGTGAGCCTCTTTGACTATGAGGAGCTCGATATCGCCTATCAGTTTGAGAGCAATCTGTTTTTGCTGCTGCTCGAGTGTCTCGACGGGGTGGACGCCGGGGACTATCTCAACCACAGCATTGCTTGGTTTGCCCGCGCGTTTGACAGGCAAAACGGAAACAACAATTATGCCATGAGCCTGTTTCGCCTCATTGATGCGCAGTATGAGGACTTCCACAGCGACGAGATTTGCCGCGAGCAGTCTGTGTATTACCCGATTTATGACTATGTGTGCAGAATGTATCTGGATCATTACGGCGCGCCGGATATGACGGACGAAGCACGCCGCGCCCTCGTGCAGGAGCTGCTGGACCGCCTGCTCTATGACGTGCCGGAGGAGTTTGAGATCGACACGGAGGAGTTTTTCCGCTTCGCAGAAGCATACCAGATCCCTGCATAACAAAAGAACGTGAGGCGAATTCGTGACGCATCAAAAAAGCGCTCCCCGAAGGGAGCGCTTTCATATTTCAGTTTCCGTTACGCCGCAGCGTTGATGGTCACAACGCGGACGATCGGGATGGCGAGGAAGTTGCCGCCCAGCGTGAAGGCAGCCTGCAGATAGTGACCGGCCTCCGTGGGGGCGTCCGTGCCGAGGAAGGGAGCGCCGCCCTCGGTGAGACCCACGTAGGTGTAGAGCAGTCTCTGATTCGGATACTCCTTGCCCTCGTAAACGGCAACGGCACTGAGATCGACATCGTCACCGGCGGTGAAGGTCTTGGCGTTCGCGTCTTTCCACTGCAGGGAGACGCCGAACAGACGCATCTTCACAAGCAGGACGCCCGCGCCGATGCCGGGATTGTAGTTGCGGTTGATGGCCACGGCGGAGACGACGTAAGCGCCGGCACGGTCAGGCTGGCCGATGGCGACGCGCCAGTTCTCGGCGATGCCGGCGATCTGCTGCATGGCGTCCACCAGACCGTTCACCATTTCCACATTGATGCCGGCGTTCTCCAGCACGGCTTTCGCGATGCGGTTCTGGGACAGATCCTGCAGAATGTCGGTGACCTGATTGGCGACTGCCATGAACTCACCGACCGTCATGCCCTCTCTCAGGCGGGCGGTGAGGGTCTGGCCGTCGTTCAGAGCGGCATAAGCCTTGTCGATGAAGGGCATGGCCTTATCCAGCAGATCACTCTTCGGCGGCTGGAAGTAGATGGTGGGAGCCAGATCGGTGGTGATGCCGGAGTAGAAGGTGAAGATCATGAAATCGTCTTCGGGATCGGTGGTCACGAAGTTCTCGCCCACGACCTGATCGAAGTACAGAGCGGCGGAGCGGACATTGACCTTCACGTTGGCCTTGTTGACGGTGAGCTTGCCCTCGACCCAGTCGCCGCCCTGGTAGCGGACGCGGACGACCTGGTCGTCGCCGGCCTGAATGTGGTTGAAGCCGACGCCGAGAACCTCTTCGGCCTTATCCTGCAGGGTCAGGGAGAGTCTTGCAACGATCTCGTCCAGCTTGGCCTGCGCGGCATTGCCGACGATCGGCAGACCGGAGACGTCGATGGTGGGGGCGTCATAGTTGCCGGTCTCGGCGTCAACCCAGATGTTGACCCACTTGTCCAGGAAGCCGTCAATACGGCTGGTCAGGTCAACCTCGATGCCGAGGACGTTGAACTTGAACATGCCCGGGACGTCGATGCCCAACAGCTCCTGCATGGCGTTGGCGCCCATCCAGGCGTACTCAACGGTGAAGTCGTCGATGCTGGCGTCGGCGGGAATGCCGCTGGCCTCAAAATCGACAAGGGCCTTGACGGCGTCCGCCTTCATAACGGAAGCGTCCTTGTTGTAGGTAATCGCGGCGCCCTCTTTGAGGACGAGCTCGCCCGCGGCGCGCACCGGCATACCGGCGAACAGCAGCGTGGCGAAGAGCAGGAAGGCCAGGATGGCGGCCAGTGCTCTGGTGGTTCTGGTTCTGGTCATTGCGGTCTCCTCCTATGTAAAATAAATCAAAAATTGAGCGCTTTTCCACAGCTCAATTTATCTTACCATGGGGGAGAAATAGTGTCAAAAAGAAAATGAATGTAAAAGAAAAAACTGGCAATCATCACAAGTCATTTAACGTCTTTTTAACACTTCCTACAAAGGAAATTTTGCGATAAAAATGCGCCGAAGAGACAATGCACACGCAACACTTGACAGCGGTTGAGTAACGTCCAAAAAGACGAAAAAAACCGCCGCCGGAAAACAGTGTGCATTGCTTTGGAAAGCCTCGCAGAGTTCGCGCCTTGGAAGGCGCGAAGAATTGAAATCCGTTTTTGTCGGAGCTTCGCCCCGGCAAAAACACCCTGAGACTCGCTCTCGGCGAGTCCTCGCACCGACCAACCGAGGCAGCGCCGAGGGCGATGGAGTGCGAGTATCTTTCGCAATCTGTTGAAAACGAATTTTTCAACAGATTGAAAAAACCGCCGTCTTCGGACGGCGGTTTTTGGTTCGTACGTTAGTCGGTCACGTAGGGCAGCAGAGCGATCTGACGCGCTCTCTTGATGGCCTCGGTGAGCTGACGCTGATGCATCGCACAGGTACCGGTCGTGCGGCGCGGCAGAATCTTGCTGCGCTCGGACAGGTAGCGGCGGAGACGGGCGGTGTCCTTATAGTCGATATAAGTGCACTTGTCAACACAGAACTGGCAAACTTTTCTGCGCTTGCGGTTCTTGCTCTTATCTCTGTCAAAAGCCAAGACTGTTTCCTCCTTATAGAGTGATAATCGTTAGATCAAAATCAGAACGGAAGCTCTCCGTCGCCGTCGTCCAGCTCCGCGAAGGCGCTGGGGCCCTTGGGCACGTTGTCATACCCGCTGGGGGCACTGGGCGCGGAATAGCTCTCCCGGGGCTCCCGGGAATAGCCGCCGGCGGGGGCTCCGCCCTCGTCACGGCGCTTGGACTCACCGAAATACACGTTGTCCGCCACGATCTCGGCCGAGCGGCGCTTGTTGCCGTCGCGGTCGGTCCAGTCGCGGATCTGCAGCCGGCCGCTCACGACGGCCATGCTGCCCTTTGCGAAATACTTGGAGACGAACTCCGCCGTATGCCGCCAGGCGACGCAATCGATGAAATCCGTCTGCTTGTCGCCGCCGTCGCGTCCGCCGAAATCACGGTCCACGGCCACGGTGAAGCTGACCACCGGCAGCTGGCTCTGTGTATAGCGCAGCTCGGGGTCACGGGTCAGACGGCCCATCACAACAATGTGGTTCAGCATGAAGGTTCCTCCTTACTCAGCACGCAGGGTGATGAGGGAGCGCATCACGCCGTCGGTAATGCCCAGAACACGATCCAGCTCGGCGGGGAACTCCGGAGCGCTGGTGAACTTCACGAGCACATAGTAGCCCTCAGAGATGTAGTTGATTTCATAAGCCAGCTTGCGCTTGCCCATTTCCTCCATCTCGTCCAGCGTGCCGTTCTGCTCAACAAGGCCCTTGAATTTCTCGACCACAGCTGCAGTCTCTTCCTCGGACAGGTTGGGGTTGATGATATACATCAGCTCGTACTTTTCGCTTGTCTTTGCCATTTTCGTTGCACCTCCTTCTGGTCTAGTGGCCCGCGCCGGCCTGACGCGAGCAAGGACTGTCCTTGAGCAGCCACTTAACAAACCGCCGCACTCATCTTGCCGGCATCTTTCCCGCCTGACATTGTCTCGAAATCTTGGAATACACAAAGTATTCCTTCGATTTCTCGCCTTCATCAGTCGAAAAACCTGCTTGACAATCTGAGCACTTCGATTTATTCAGTGCCTGCTGCCTTGGACAGGCTATATTATTATAGCTAATTTTTACTTTTTGTCAACCTTTTTTTGCGCAAAACAATGCCCTCCCGCGGGAGGGCATTTTCGATTGATTACTCTTTTACCATGTGGACGTTTACATGCTCGTAGCTCATCTTCACGCCGGCATCTTTAAATGCGGCGGGGATGTTGTCATGGATGCCGTAGTGCACATCCCAGTAGTCCTCGTGGCGGCACCAGGCGCGCACGGTGTATTTGATCACGCTCGCGCCGAACTCTTCCACCAGCACCTGCGGCGCGGGGTCGGAGAGCACCTTGTCCGTGCGGGCGATGGCGTCATAGAGCGCCTTCTTCACGTCCTCGACGTCGCTGTCATAGCTCGCGCCGACGACGAGATCCACGCGGCGGTTGGGTTCGCGCGTAAAGTTCACGATCTTCGCGGCCGAGAGGTCGCTGTTTGGCACGTTCACGGTCTTGTTGTCGAGCGTGGTCAGTTCGGTGTAGAACAGGCCGATGTTCTTCACCACACCCTCGGCGTCGCCCGCCTGAATGTAATCGCCGTCGGCGATGGGCTTGGTCATGAGCAGCACCACGCCGGAGACGAGATTGCCCAGCAGATTCTGCACGGACAGGGAAATTGCCAGGCCGAGCAGACTGAACACGGCCAGCAGCGCCGTCACGTCAAAGCCGAGGCTGCCCGCTACGATGAGAATTGCGGCGAATTCCAGCGCGATTTTGATGACCTTGAGAAGGAAGCCCGCGAGACTCGGCGCCATCTTCGAGCGCTCAAACAGCTTGCGCAGGATCTTCATGACGATCATGATCGCCAGAATGCAGACCACCAGCGCAATGGCTGCCGAGAGCAGATTGCTCATGGTGAACATGCCGCTGTTGATGCCGAGCGAGGATTTCACGCTCTCGCTGGTTTCCTTTGCGGCGACTAAGGTTTGTTCGGTCAAGGTTTCCACTCCTTTCAGTTCTTGTAGACCTTTTCGATTTCGGTGTATCCCTCCGCCTCCAGCAGCTCGATCTGTCGGCGAATGTTCTTCTTCATCGTCTGCACGGTCACGGTCCGTCCCTCTGCGCGCAGCGCCTGCGCCCGGGCGAAGGCGGCGGAGAGCTTCTCCGTCGGGAGATTCTTTTCCGCCAGAATGGCCACCTTGGCCTCCTGCGCGCCGGCGATGCGCTCGGCGTGATCCTGCAGAATCGTGATGATCCGCTCAAAGCCGATCGAGAAGCCGCAGGCGGGCACGTCCGTGCCGCTGTATTTGCCGATCATCTTGTCATACCGGCCGCCGCCCGCGATGGCAAAGCCGTAGCCGTCGATCGTGCACTCGAAGATCGTGCCGGTGTAATAGCCCATGCCGCGCACCAGCGTCGGGTCAAACACGATGGAAACGCCCTCGCGCTTCATTGCCGCGACGCACTCGAGAATCTGCTCGAGCGTCTCCGGCACGGCGGGGTCGAGACAGCTCTCGTCGAGAAACGCGCAGAACGCCTTTGGGCGCTTGCCCTCGAAGTCCCCGGCAAAGATCGCCGTGCATTTTTCCACGGCCTTCGGCGCGTAGCCTGCTTTCAGCAGCTCCTCCTTCACGCCGTCGAGCCCGATTTTGTCGAGCTTATCGAGGATGATGAAGACGTTGCCGAAGTCCTCCTCGCGGAAGCCGGCGAACTTCGCCATGCCGGAGAGAATGCGCCGGTCGCTCACATGCACCGTGAAGTCCCGGATGCCGACCTCGGCGAAGATTTTGGAGAGCATTTCGCTCGTGGCGGCGATGAGCTCAATCTCCGCGAGCGCCGAGCCGTCTCCCAGAATATCAATGTCGCACTGCGTAAACTGGCGGAAGCGGCCCTTCTGCGGCTTGTCCGCGCGCCAGACGCTGCCGATCTGCAGCGCCTTGAACGGGCTCGGCAGCTGCGCGGCGTTCGCCGCGTAGTAGCGGGAGAGGGGCACCGTCAGATCGTAGCGCAGACCCGTGTCGGCGAAGTCCGTGCCGCCGGCGTCGAGCACCTTGTCCAGATCGCGGCCGCGCTTGAGAATTTTGAAAATGAGCTTTTCGTTTTCGCCGCCCTGCTTGTTGGAGAGGTTTTCGATGTGCTCCATGGCGGGCGTTTCGATTTCGGTAAAGCCGTAGCGGCTGTAGGTGTCGCGGATCATGCCCATCACGCGCTGGCGCAGCTGCACGTCCCCCGGCAGCTGATCGCGCATGCCCTTCACGGGCGTCTTAATAAAGTCCATTGGAATCAGTCCCTTTCGATTTTCTGACGCATAACATTATAACAGCCAAACCCGGACTTGACAAGTTTGTCTACATCATGTAGACTATAAATGACTACAAAATGTAGACAGGAGGAATCCACATGGAACCGAAGGACCTGCATCTGGGTGCGGCGGAGCGCCGCTTCGCGGAGATTGTCTGGGACCGCGCCCCGGTCTCGACGCGCGAGCTCGTCTCGCTCTGCGCCGATACGCTCGACTGGAAGCGCACCACGACCTATACCGTGCTCAAGCGGCTTTGTGAGCGCGGCCTGTTTCATACGGAGGGCGGCGTTGTGACCGTGCTTGTCAGCCGTGAGATGCTGGACGCCGCGCAGAGCGAGCAGTTTGTCTCGGAGCGGTTCGGCGGGTCGCTGCCCGCCTTTGTCGCGGCGTTTACGGCGGGGAAGAAGCTCAAGCCGGAAGAGGTTGCGGAGCTGAAGGCGCTCATTGACGCGATGGAATGAGAGAAGAAGGAGAAAAAGATGGAATCCTTGTTTCTGAAGCTGGCGAATCCCGCCGTGACCGGCGGGGCGGTCGTGCTCTGTCTGCTGCTTCTGCGGCCGCTGCTGCGCCGCGCGCCGAAGTGGATCACGTGTCTGCTTTGGGCTGCGGCGGCGGTGCGCCTCGTGCTCCCGGCGGCGCTGAAAACGCCCATCGGTCTGCTGCGAACCTCCGCGCCCGTGACGCAGTATGGAGACGGCGGCGTGTGGCTCGTCTCGCGTGTGCCGGCGGTGGATTGGTTCAGTCTTGGGCTGCAGCAGCGGCTGTTTTATTCGAGTGCGGTTTCGCCCGATCGCATTTCTCTGGTGCTCGAGGTGCTGGGCGTCGTCTGGCTACTCGGCACGGCGGCGCTGCTGGGCTATGCGCTCGTGTCGGTGCTGCGCCTGCGGCGCGCGGTGGCGGAGTCTGTGCCCATGGCGGGGGAGCGGGACGTCCGCCTCTGCGACGGGATTGACACGCCCTTTCTGCTCGGACTTCGCCGCCCGGTAATTTATCTGCCCGCCGCGCTGAGCGAGGTCGACTGCAGGCGCGTCATTGCGCATGAGCGGGCGCACCTGCGCCGCCGGGACCACTGGTGGAAGGCGCTGGGCTATGGGCTCCTCGCGCTCTTTTGGCCGAATCCGCTTCTCTGGCTGGGCTACAGCCGCTTCTGCCGCGATCTGGAGCTCGCGTGTGACGAGGCAGTGATCCGCGATCTCTCCGCGCCGGAGCGGAAGGCTTATGCCGAGACGCTTCTGCGCTGCTCTGCGCCGCGCAGCGCGCTCGCCGTGCCGCTCGCCTTCGGTGAGACGGGCGTGAAGCAGCGAATCGTCTCGCTCGCGAAGTATCGCCGTCCCGCCCGCTGGGTCACGGGGCTGGCCGCGGCGCTCTGCCTGCTGCTGGGCGTCTGCCTTGCCACGGATTATCAGCCGCCCGCCTTTCATCCGGATGTGGCGACGCTGGATTATACGGATTTTACGCCGCCGGTTCGCGTCCGGGACGCAGAGACGGTCTCGCAGTTGTATGATGCCTTTGAGGCCGCGAAACCGGAAGCTGCCATGTATCACGCGGGAGGGCCGATCGAACTGGGACTCTGGGACGAGCGGCTGCAGGACGGACTGAGACTGCTCCTGTACCCGGACGGCACGATGCAATATTATCCGCTCGACAATTATGCGGAGCAGCCGGTTCATGCCTGGGATGACGGCACGCTCTACCGTATGGTGCAGGAGCTGCGGCAGGATGCGCCGGACATGGCGGATGCGGCGGTGAGTGAGGTCATCCGCGCTGCGGTGCTCGCCGGATGCACCCCGGCGGCAGGAACGGAGTTTCGCTGCGAGACACACGACGCCTATGGCGTTTACCGCGTCCGCGCGGGCGTCTGGCGCGTGTGCGTGCACCATCTGGTCTGGGACGTGGCCGAGGTCGAGCCGGAGCCCGATGCAGAGCCGGAGCAGTACCGCGTGCTGCGCGCAGCGCAGAAGCTCGAGGTCTTTGAGCTGACCCGCCATGCCGACGGCGGCTGGACGGCGCGAGCTGTGCCGGGCGCGCTGGACGATTTCGCGTCGGATCTCACGAATCTCCGCGCCACAAAGGAGGAGCACACGGAAGGCCTCGTGGACGCGTGCTGCGGCCAGATTGCAGACCGGGTCTTTGACCTGTGGCTCCACTTCCGGCTTCCCGACGTCCCCCCATGGCAGGAGGGGTGACAGGAAAAGTGTGTACCTGTGTAACCCGGTTTTGAAACCTTTCTTATTTCATTTTCAAATGTTTTATCATATTTTGAGGTAAATGAGCTGCAAATAAGAGAAACCCGTTGATTTTCAACGGGTTTCTTTGTGCCTGATGGTGTACCTGAAGCCGAAGTCAGCTACATTGAATCCTCCGGCAGTTCTTTTGCCAGCGACGAATTGTTGTATCGCCGGTCGCCGGTGACCTCGCGGATGACCTTGATCCACGGCGGGAGGCGCACCTCGTCGGCTTCGCTCTTGAGCTCGATTTCCAGAAACGCCTTGTCATCCCAGAAGGGGAAGACGTCAATCTCGAAATACTGCTCGTCCCACGTGAGACACCAGCGCGTTTTCTCAATCGGCCGGCGATCGGGGTCGGCGTCCAGCAGGAGGCGGTTGTATTCCTCCTCCGTGAGCCGCTGCTCGACCTCGATACGCGTCATGTCCGTGAGCGTGCGTTTCGTGGTTTTGAAATAAGTATAGCTTCCCGCCTCGCCCCGGGCGCGCACGCGCACATGCTCGTCGTTCTGCTCCTTCAGATACGTCTGGCGAATGTCCACCTTCCGGCAGTTCGGCAGACTTGCCATATAGTTCAGATCGGGGTATGCTATAAGAAACTTCCGCTCAATTTCCAGCGGTTCCGGCTCGCCGAGGAAGGTCATGATCTCATCGATCAGATCCTGCATCTTGTCGTCGAAAACCTCCCGGTTTCCGATCACGCGAAAGTGCGGATGCCCCGTCCAGGCGGCGATGCCGCGGTCGTCCAGCTCGATGGCCTGCGCCTCGGTCTCGATGCGGGCGGCGTTATTCTCGAGCGTGTAGTGCTCCTTCGCGCCCTTTGCCGCCGTGACGAGGTGGAACACCGCGTCATACCGGTCGCGCAGCGCGGTTTCGGTCGTGCCGAGCTCTTCAAGCAGCTGTGCAAACTCCCCGTCCGTCATGTAGCAGCGGTTGTCCATGCTGCCGCGGTCGCAGACGAGCAGGAGCTTCTTCGCGTCCATGCTGCGCGCGCCCTGCTCAAAGATGTCCTCCTTGAACAGCTGCATGCGCATCTGGCACTTCTGATAGTCCAGATTTGTGCCGCAGGTCCACGGTGCCACGCCGCCGGAGATGAGCTCCGTTGCCGTCTCGGGCACGAAGATCACGGTATAGCCCAGCTTGGTAAACGCATCGCGCACCCAACTCATGGCGTTGGTTTTTCCCGCGCCCGGGCCGCCGGTGATGACGATTTTGGTCATGTTCATACTGCATTCCCCCGTTTTTCACACGACCAGTCTACACGAGCGGACATGGTTTTTCAAGTTTTTCAAATTTTTTTCGCTTTTCCTGTAACGAATGGCGTCTTCAGCGCATAAACAGACAGAACCGACCGGGAGGAGGTGACGCGCTTTGGAGTCCATGGACGAAATTTATCAGCAATATGCCCGCACGGTCTATCGCTATCTTCTGAGTCTGACGAGAGACGAGGATCTCGCCGAAGAGCTCACGCAGGAGACGTTTTATCAGGCAATCCGCACGGTGGATCGGTTTGACGGCAGCTGCGCGGTCTCCACGTGGCTGTGTGCGATTGCAAAGCGCGTTCTCGCCACGCACCGCCGCCGCCCGGCCATGGAGGATGTGGACGAGGTCACACTCCCCGCCGCCTCCGCCGAGCAGGACGCGCTCACGAACGTGGGCAAGGTCGATCTGCTGCGCCGGGTGCACACGCTGCCCGAGCCGGGACGCGAGGTGGTCTATCTGCGCGTCTTCGGGGATCTGAGCTTCCGGGAGATCGGCGCGGTGCTCGGCCGGACGGAAAACTGGGCGCGCGTGACTTATTACCGCGCCAAGGAACTGCTGCGAAAGGATGTGGAACACGATGCGTGATCTGCCCTGTGATGTGATCCGGGATCTGCTCCCGGGCTATGTGGACGGTCTCACGAGCGAGGCGTCGAACGACGCCGTGCGCTCGCATCTGGAGACCTGCGGCGACTGCCGCGCGGCGCTCGACGCCATGCGCGCGCCGGAGCCGGAGCGCACGAAAACAGAAGAAAAGGAACTCGACTTTCTCCGCAAAACGAATCGAACCAGCCGCCTGCGCGCGCTTTGGGCGGGGCTTGGTGTGCTCGCGCTCGCCGCGCTTGCATTGTGCGTCTATGCCTTTGCCATCGGGCAGAAATCCCTGCCGGATTCGCTTTTGTGCGATGTGAACGTTTCGGACACGGCGCTCTCGCTCAAGGCTGCGCCCATGGCCGGCGGCGCGGTGGGGAATGTCAAGTTTACCGAGACGGACGGCGTCGTGACCGTCTCGACGAATACGGTGCGCGCGAGCTTCCTGCATCGCGGCGCGGCGGAGGAGACCTATACCGCCGAAGCGCCCATCCGGCAGGTCGTCGTGAATGACCGCATCGTCTGGGACGAGGGCGCGGCCATAGCGCCCTTTGCCGCGAAGCTCTATGCCACGCGCCATGACTATCTCGGCAGCGCCTGGGAGAATGTCCAGACGGCGAACGCACTCTTCATGGGCGCGGTGAAGCACAGTCTCGACACCGCCGAGCGGCCCTATACCTGGCATGTGGAGCTCTGGGAGACGGAGCACGAGCAGTCTGAGGGGCTGGAGAACTTCACCGAAGCGGAGCTCACTGCCATGGGAGACGTGATGAAGTGCGCGGCGTACCCCATGCTCGCGCTCGTGCAGAACTGCGATCAGGTGTCGTTTGACTGCCTGTGCGACGGGGAACCACATTCTGTTGTCTTCACGGCGGAGGACGCGACCGCGTTCTTCGGCCGGGACATCAAGGACTGCTATGACAGCCCGCGCCTCTTTGCTGCCCTCGTGCAGCGGCTGGGGCTTTCCGGCGCGGTCACGCTGCAGAAGTGGAGCTTTGCCGATCGCATGATTACGATTATCAACGGCACCGTTCCGGTCCGGGAGATCGGCATCTCCTTTTATGACGCGGCGGGAAACATCACCTCCAGCGGCGGCGCGGCAAACGCGGACGGCAGCCTGCTGCAGTACGGCGAGCGGCTGGACTATGACATTTCCGACTTCACCGGCAGCAGCACCACGGCGCGCCTGAGCGTCACGACCGAGGCGGGAAAGACATTTGAAATTGACCGTGACATCCCCGTGAACGCCAACCAGACGCTCACGCTGCGCGGCAGCCCGGACACGGGCTT
>JAZQDI010000004.1:0-5703 GCA_045546715.1 Oscillospiraceae bacterium
CTGCAGAGCCCACCGCTGAGCCCACTGCTCAGCCTACTGCCGAGCCGGTGCTGAACAACGAGGACCACGACGCTTACATCCACGGCTACAACGATGGCACGGTTCATCCCACCGCTTCCATCACCCGCGCGGAAGTAGCAACCATTCTCTACAACCTGATGACCGACGAGAGCCGCAGCGCGTTTGAGACCGCGTCCAACAGCTTCACCGACGTGAAGAGCGGCGACTGGTTCAACAAGCAGGTTTCCACGCTGGCCAAGGCCGGAGTGCTCAAGGGCTATCCGGACGGCACCTTCCTCCCCAACGCGCCCATCACCCGCGCGGAGCTGGCTACGCTTCTGACCCGTCTGAGCGTGCTGGTGAAGCTTGACACCGCTGCGGTGAACAAGACCTTCTCCGACGTTGCCGGTCACTGGGCTGCCGACGCCATTAAGACCGCCGCTTCCAACGGCTGGATCAACGGCTATGAGGACGGCACATTCCGTCCCAACAACCCGATCACCCGCGCCGAGACCGTGGCAATGGTCAACCGTCTGTTGGGCCGCAACCCCAAGGCGCTTGACAACAGCGCAGGTATGCGCACCTTCACCGACAACATGAACCCGGGCGCCTGGTATTACATTGATATCCAGGAGGCTGCAAACGGCCACACCTACACCCGCGGCGCGGACGGCGTTGAGAGCTGGACCGCAGTTGTAAAGTAAAGATTTCCAAGCACCATTTTGATGAGGCTGCCGAATTCGGCAGCCTCATTTTTATCAATTTGGGCAAAAATAAACAATTTCAGCGTCAAATTGTCCTTGATTCTTTGCGGTTTTGTGATAAAATGATAATATCCCTTATTATCATAAGGAAAGGAAGGAATGAAGAACATGACGAAACGTACGCTTTCTCTGATGCTCTGCCTGATGATGGTCGTGAGTCTGTTCGCCGGCACGCTGACAAGCGCCAGCGCCGCGGACGTGAATTTCTCCGTCTCCCCCACCACAGCAGTCATCAACGGAACCGGTTCCGCCGAATTCACTGCCGGAACCGCGCTGGATGCGCTGATCGATCAGATCGGCACCGGCAAGGACATTGATCTCAGCGACCTGGTGAGTCAGCTGAAGGATCAGGGCTTCGATCTCGACCAGATCACCGGTCTGCTGGACGGCGCCGGCTTCAACTGGGAAGACATCGTGGGCTCCCTGACGGACGGCGGCTTTGACATCAGCGACATCGCTGACAAGCTGAAGGACGCCATCGGCAACGGTGACATCAATCTTGAAGATCTGCTGGGCGACTTCTCTGACAGCGCCTCGCTCAAGGATCTGGCCGATGCGCTCAATGGCGCCGGTCTGGACTCCGACCTTCTGGACAAGGTTCTGGATGTGTTCAAGGGCGGCGAAGAGGGCGACAGCAGCATCATCGATGTGATCGGCGGCCTGATTGGCGGCATCGGCGGCAAGAACGGCGAGGGCGCAAAGCCTGAGGCCGAAGAGAGCGAGCCTGTCGAGGCCGAGGAGCCTGCGGAAGACAGTGTGACCTCCGTCGTGGCTGACAAGCTGAAGGAATCCCTGAAAGAGAAATACGGCAGTCTCTTCACTGCTGAGAAGGAGCAGGAGTTTGACGAGCTCTTCGGCAAGATCGAGGACGCCTCCGGCGCGCTGGATCTCGGCACGGCAGTGGACGGTATCGCCGACATTATGGGCAGCGAGGACTTTGACGCCGCCAAGACCGTGGACGCCATCATGGACGCCACGAACGGCAGCGCCGATTACAGCGAGCTCGTGAAGGCGCTGCAGGACAGCACCGGCAGCGATCTCACCATGGACGAAATGTCCAAGGCGTTCAGCGACGCGCTGGGCAGCGATCTGGATCTCAATAAGCTTGCTGACGCGCTCAGCGAGAACATGGGCACGGAGTTCAAGGCTGAGGACTTCCTGAACGCGCTGGGCGAAGGCATGGACAAGCAGGCGCTCGTCGACTCCGTCGTTTCCGCGCTGGGCTCCGACAGCTCTATCAGCGCTGAGGATCTGGAAAAGGCACTGGATGAGGCGCTCAAGGATCAGGGCGGATTTGACGCTGCGAAGCTCGCCGAGACCATGGGTGAGGATTTTGACGCCAACGCGTTCCTCGAGAGCGTTGCCGCGCAGCTCACCGACGCGGAGAACGTGGATGCCAATGCTGTATCCGACGCCATTGACAAGGCGCTGGCCGAGCAGGGCGAGCAGTCTACGCTGAACGATCTCGCGGCCGCGCTCAAGGATACCATGGGCGAGGATCTCGACGTGCAGAAGCTGGTGGACGCGCTCAGCGGCGCCGCCTCGGAGGACGGCGAGGCCCCCGATCTGAGCAGCATCGTTGAGGCCGTGACCGGCGCGCTGGGCGACGATATGACCGCCGATCAGCTCACCGAGCTGGTGAAGGGTCTGCTGGACACCCAGGGTGAAGACACGAACGTGACCGACATTCTCTCCGCACTGTCAGACAAGCTGCCGGAGGATATCAGCACCAGTGATCTGCTCAGCAGTCTCTCCGAGGCGCTCGGCGACGAGGAGTTTGCCGCCAATCTGCAGGACATCGCAAAGCAGATTCTGGGCGAGGACGGCGATCTCACCGGTCTGGTGCAGGCGCTGAAGGACTTTGACCTCTCCACCAACGACATTTCCGATCTCCTGTTCAGCGGCGCGCTCACCTATGAGTGGTGGTGCCGCGACGGCAAGACTTCCACCGCCGTTGCCTCTCTGAAGGATAAGAACACCTATGCCGGCGCCGACACGCGCACGCTCACCGTCACGCGCGACGCCGCTCCTGACGCAGAAGAGACCTACACCTACTTCTGCAAGATCACCGTGGGCGAGAATTCCTACGACACCGGTGACGCCGTGCTGACGATCAAGCCGCTCAAGAGCGAAGAGCCCACGCCCACCGATCCCGGCACGAGCCCCGCACCCGTGACCGCACCCACGCTGGACAATGAAAAGCACACCAGCTACATCAACGGTTATCCGGACGGCACCTTCGGTCCTGCCAAGCAGATTACCCGCGCTGAGGCCGCCGCAATCCTCTACCGTCTGATGACGCCCGAAAGCCAGAGCGCTTACCGCACCACGGCGAACACCTTCTCCGATGTGAAGGCCGGCGACTGGTTCAACGAGGCGGTTTCCTCCCTGGCCCGCGCTTCCGTCATCAACGGTTATCCGGACGGCACCTTCCGTCCGCAGTCTCCGATCTCCCGCGCCGAGATGGCAACGCTCCTCACGAAGCTCACCGTGAAGGACACCTCTCTGGTGAAGGAAGGCGAAGCGAAGAACTTCCCCGACACGACCGGTCACTGGGCGGCGGGCTACATCCGCACCGCTTCCGCCAAGGGCTGGATCGCAGGCTATGAGGACGGCACCTTCCGTCCCGAGAACAAAATCACGCGCGCCGAGGCCGTGACCATGGTCAACCGCATGCTGGGCCGCAACCCGAGCGTGCTGACGAGCACTACGGGCATGCGCACCTTCCCGGACAACGCGGACACCTCCGCCTGGTATTACATCCAGATCCAGGAGGCCGCGAACGGCCACACCTATTCCCGCACGGAAAAGGGCGTGGAATACTGGACCGGCGTTGTAAACTGAAAGCAATGAATATCGAAAGGTCTCTGCATTCCGGAGAATGCAGAGACCTTTTCTTTACTATTGTGTAAAAAATGCGCATTTCCTCTTTCCCGGAAGCATTTTTTGTGATATTCTAATGAAAGAATCATCGAAAGAAGGAGGCCACGCCATGGATGCACTGGATCTGGCTCTGGAGGCGCTTCCCTTCTGGGAAAATCTCACGGACGCGCAGAAGCAAATTGCCCGTCAGGGCGCTCGAATGGTTCACTACGACAAGGGCGAGCTGATCCACACCTGCACCGGGGAATGTCTCGGTCTGATCGCTGTGCAGTCCGGCAAGCTGCGCGCTTACATGACAAGTGAAGACGGGCGCGAGATTGCGCTATACCGCCTGCTGCCCGGGGACGCCTGTGTGCTGGCAGCCAGCTGCGTGATCCGGCAGATCACCTTCGACGTGGAGCTCACGGCTGACGTGGAAACGGAGCTTCTGGTGGTCAACGCTCACACCTTCAAGCAGCTCTCGGACGAAAATGTGCATGTGGAATGCTGCATGTACAAGCTTGCGACCGAGCGCTTTTCCGATGTGATGTGGTCCATGCAGCAGCTGCTCTTCATCAGCTTTGACAAGCGTCTCGCCCAGCATCTCTGGGATGAGTCCCATCAGGGCAGCGAGCCCATCCGCGCCACACACGAGCAGCTGGCAAAAGACACCGGCGCTGTGCGCGAAACCGTGACGCGCATGCTGCGCAACTTCGCCGAGGACGGCATGGTAAAGCTCGGGCGCGGCACCGTAACGATTACGGATCGGGAAAAAATGAAAAAACTGGCGCTAATGTGACTTGACCACTGAAAGAAATCCCAGCTTTCCGGTATACTAAAGTCAATCAAAAACAATACCGAAAAGGAGATTCCATTATGATTATCGAAATTACGAAAGACAATTTCCAGGCTGAAGTTCTCAATTCTGACAAGCCCGTTCTCATCGACTTCTGGGCCAGCTGGTGCGGCCCCTGCAAGATGCTCTCCCCCGTGGTGGATCAGATTGCCGATGAGCACCCTGAAATCAAGGTCGGCAAAGTAAACGTGGACGACGAGGGCGAGCTCGCCGGTCAGTTCGGCATCATGAGCATTCCCTCCCTGCTCTTCTTCAAGGGCGGCAAGGTTGTAGACCAGAGCGTGGGCGTGCGTCCCAAGCCCTTCATCGAAGAGATGATCGCGAAGTAATGTCAAAAATACGCCATCCAACCGGAGACCCCCTCCGGTTGAATGGCGTTTGTGGAGAAATTGAAACTAACAAACAGGAGGAAAAACCATGCATTGTTCCATGAAGATCTATGACGATCTGCACTGGGTCGGCGCGTCTGACCGCCGCCTGGCTCTGTTTGAGAGCGTCTACCCCATCCCCCGCGGCGTGAGCTACAACAGCTACGTCCTCACCGACGAGAAGACCGTTCTTCTCGACACCGTGGATCACTCCGTTTCCGGCCAGTTCTTCGAGAATGTCGCGCATGTTCTGAACGGTCGTCCGCTGGATTACATCATCGTGCACCACATGGAGCCCGACCACGCCAAGACCCTGCAGGACACTGTGCTGCGCTATCCCGACGCGAAGATCATCTGCAACGAGAAGATCGCCGAGATGATCAAGAACTACTTCACCTTCGACATCGACTCCCGCGCCATCCTCATGAAGGAGGGCGACACGATGTGCTTCGGCAAGCACACCCTCGCCTTCGTCATGGCCCCGATGGTCCACTGGCCCGAGGTCATGGTGAGCTTCGACGTCACCCCCGGCACGCTCTTCTCCGCGGGCGCCTTCGGCACCTTCGGCGCGCTCTGCGGCAACCTCTTCGCAGACGAGTATGACTTCGAGCACGACTGGCTGCCCGACGCCCGCCGCTACTTCACGAACATCGTCGGCAAGTACGGCACGCAGGTGCAGGCCCTGCTGAAGAAGGCGTCCGCGCGCGACATCCGCATGAGCTGCCCGCTGCACGGCCCCGTGTGGCGCAAGAACATCGGCTGGTTCGTCGATAAGTATGACAAGTGGAGCTCCTACACCCCCGAGGACAACGCCGTCATGATCGCCTACGCCTCTGTCTACGGCAACACGGAG
>JAZQDI010000005.1:0-3786 GCA_045546715.1 Oscillospiraceae bacterium
TGTGACCTACGCCACCGGAGATTTCCACTGCGGAACCGGGGATTTCCCTTATACAGATCTGGAAGGAAACCCCGCTGTGCTGCATCACCACGGCTATACAAATTTTCAGATGCTGCTGAAAAAAATCAAGGAACTGGTCCCAAACCCGGATCAGATCCTGGTAACCGGCTTTTCCGCCGGTGCATTTGCGACTTCTCTTCTCACGGATGCGGTCGCTGCGGCATTTCCAAACTGCAGCGACATCACCGCCTGCGTGGACAGCGCTATGATGCACTATGACTGGCAGCGCGTGGCGCACGAGGTCTGCAAGGCACCGGAAGAAATTGCGGCGCGCCTCACCGGAGGCGAAATCGTCTCCGACAGCTTGCTCGCCCTTCATAAGAATCATCCCGAGATCAAGATCATGTACTGCTGCTCCGTGCGGGACGCTGCGCTGACACAGATGGAACTGTATCTGGAGGACGGGCGCTGGGTTCCGGACAAGGCCGCGGGCGTCAAATATCAGAAAATGCTGAAGGAAATGCTGGAGGCTTTGCAAAAGGAGATTCCGGACCTGAGCACGTTCCTCTTTGATACGCCGGACAAAAACAGCAAAGACGCCGAGCTGACCGTCCACTGCCTCTGCGGCTCCAACGCCGCATTCACCACCGTGGTGGACGGCGTGAGCTGCGCTGACTGGATGATGCGCGGCGTCAGCGGCGAAGTGCTGAAGCTGGGGCTTGGCAAGCTCTGAGGAGACAAACATATGAAAGCAGAAAAGATCTATTTGAATAAAGAGAGAGACGTATCTCTGACGGCCTATCTCCAGGATGTGGAGGGCGAGTTTGGCTTTGCCAAACGTCCCGCCATGCTGGTGATCCCCGGCGGCGGGTATGCCATGTGCTCCGACCGGGAGGCCGATCCCGTGGCCACGGCCTATCTCAAGGCGGGGTATCAGACCTTTATCCTGCGCTACACCTGCACACCCAAAGGGAAATGGCCTCTGCCAATGGAGGACTATGAGCAGGCGATGGCGCTCATTGAGGAGCGGGCGGATGAATGGCACCTGGACGAGACAAAGATCGCTGTGGTCGGCTTCTCAGCCGGCGGTCATCTTGCCGCCTGTGCCGCGACCATGGCGGAGCACAAGCCTGCCGCGGCAGTGCTGATCTATCCTGCAATCCTCAAGGATATCTGCGATATGTGTCAGCCGGGAATGCCATATCCCAATGAGCATGTCACAGCCGAAACCTGCCCTTGCTTCTTTGCCGCAGCACGCGACGACCGCACCGTCAACATCAAAAACACCCTGCGGATGGAACTGGCGCTGGCGGAAAAGGGCGTGGCTTTTGAAAGTCATATCTATTCCTATGGCGGACACGGCTTTTCCACCGGTGAGGACTGGATCAACACCAATTCTGTCTGCCCGCGGCTTCCCCGCTGGGTGCCGGACAGCATCGAATGGCTGGCAGAGGTGATGGGAAAGCTCACGCGCAGCGGCTTCACTGAGCCGGTTACGGCGATCTCGATGAACGGGGATTTTGCGCCGGTGCTCAGTGTCGACTGCACACTCTCCCATCTGCGCAAACAAAGCGAGGACGCAAAGGCGGTACTGGCTCCGATGTTCACGGGCATTGAGGCAGTTGCCGCTGCCCGGCAGTTCTCGGTGGAAGGGCTGATGGCAGCCGTGGGAAACAACACTGCGCGGGAGATCATGGAGATGGTACAGATCCCGGCAGACGTCATCACCGAAATCGACCGGGCACTGCACGGGATGATCAACGAACTGGAGGCTTAACAAATATGGTCAGAATCACTTCCTCTGAGGTTCAGGATTTTGAAAGAGCGCACCTTTCCAAGCTTCGCGCGCTTGCGCCGGAGTGCATGGTGCTGCTGAAAAAGAACGGAGATTTTCCGCTGTCCGCCCCCTGTGAGATCGCACTTTACGGTGCGGGCGCACGCGAGACGATCAAGGGCGGCACCGGCAGCGGAGACGTGAATGTCCGTCATTACACAACGGTCGAAGAGGGGCTGGAAAACGTAGGCTTTACCGTGACCACAAAGGCGTGGATGGACGGATACAAGGCCGCCCGCGACGCTGGAATCAAGGCTTTTTATGACACTATCGCCGAGGAGGCAAAGCAGCTCGGCAAATCTGTGTTTCTCGTCGGCATGGGGCGGACGCCCCCGGAGCCGCATTATGCGCTGCCGCTCGACGGTGCAGGAGACGTTTGTGTCTACGTGCTGTCCCGCAATTCCGGCGAGGGCGCAGATCGCCCCGGAAACGAGGGAGATATGCTGCTTACCGACGATGAACAGCGGGATATTCTGCGCTGTGCGGAAGCCTATGAGAAATTCATGCTCGTATTGAATGTTGGCGGGCCGGTGGATCTCTCGCCCGTTCTGGAGCGAGTAGATAACATTTTGCTTTTGAGCCAGCTTGGCTCCGTTACCGGTGATGCGTTTGCGGACGTTCTGCTTGGCCGCGCTTACCCCTCCGGCAAGCTCACAACCACTTGGGCCGCCGCAAAGGATGCTCCGGAAATCGGTGATTTTGCCCATCGGGACGACACTCGCTACCGCGAGGGCGTCTTTGTCGGCTATCGGTACTATGACGTCGCAGGCATTCGTCCGCTGTTCCCCTTCGGCTTTGGCCTCGGTTATACGGAGTTTTCCGTTTCAACCAAATCCTTTGCCGTAAAGGACAACTGCATCCACGTCTCTGTGATCGCAGAAAACATCGGAAGCCTCCCCGGAAAGGAAACGATTCCGCTTTACTATTCCGCGCCCTGCGGAAGGCTCGCGAAGCCGCTGCGGGAGCTCGGAGCATACCAAAAGACAAGCGAGCTGCTGCCGGGCGCACGCGAAGAGGTCTCCCTGACTCTGCCGCTGGAAGACATGGCAAGCTGGGACGAGGCGACAGACGCCTGGCTCCTGGAGCAGGGCATGTATCAGATCTGCGTCGGCGAAACACTCGTCGGCGTCGTCACGCTGTCTGACAACGTAACGGTTGAAACAGGAAGTCATTCCGGTGGAGAGGCGGATTTTTCCGACTGGGCACCCCAGACACAGCGCAGTGAGTCAGAATCCGTCCCCAATATCATCATGCCCGCTTCCGCGCTGAAGGGCGTCGGACATTACCGCCGCGGGCTAATCGCGCCGCAGCCGCTCGCGGACTGTGATCTCTCCAACTTCACAGACAGAGAGCTTGCGCTCATCTGCGTCGGAAAACACTCCGAATCCCAGAATATGGCCTCCATCATCGGCAATTCTGCATCCCGTCTGGCCGGCGGCGCAGGCGAGACCGCCGCGCTCGTGCGCGAAAAGGGGTACGGAACCATTGTGATGGCGGACGGCCCTGCGGGGCTGCGACTCTCGACTGCGTACATTGAGACAGAGGCCGGTCAGGAAGGAATTGACGACGGGGCGTTTGACAGCATTCTGTACATCCTGCCCATGGAGATCCAGCAGCTGATTGCGGCCAAGCTTTTGCAGAATAAGGAGAAGGCAAAGGCAAGCGCGACGCTCTATCATTATGCCTCCGCAATTCCGATCGGCACCGCACTGGCGCAAAGCTGGAGCGACGCCGTCTGTGAGCAATGCGGCGATATCGTCGGCGAAGAGATGGAGCTGTTCGGCGCGAACGTCTGGCTGGCGCCTGCGCTGAACATCCACCGCAGTCCGCTCTGCGGCAGAAACTTTGAGTATTATTCCGAAGACCCTGTGATTTCCGGAAAGGCGGCCGCCGCGGTGACCCGCGGTGTACAGAAGCATGAAAAGTGCGCCGTCACGATCAAGCACTTTGCC
>JAZQDI010000006.1:0-2210 GCA_045546715.1 Oscillospiraceae bacterium
ATGCTGCCGAGGTCGCCGGAGTGGATCCAGACCTGACCGTCCGGATGCTTTCTCATGATCTTCTCGCTCTCTTCGGGGTTGTTGAGGTATCCCAGCATGAGCGCGGGACCGGTGATGCAGATCTCGCCCTCCTCGTTGTAGCCCAGCTCCTCGGTCGAGTCGGGCTTGAAGATACCCATCGTGTTCATCAGCAGGGGATAGCCCACGGACAGACTGCGGAAGTTGCCATTGCAGCTGCAGCAGGCGGCGGAGCTCACTTCGCTCATGCCGTAGCCCTGACTGAGCGGGAACTTTGCGCCGCGCTCTTTGAGGAAGCCGTTGAGCTTTCCCTCCAGACCTGCGTTCATCGTGTCGCCGCCGGAGCCCGCCGTGATGAAGAAATCGAGCATGTAGCCGTTTCTCATCTCCTTGGAGTTCATGAGCTTTTCATAGTGCGCGGGCACCATGAGCGTGTGCTGCGGGCGATACTGCCGGATGTACTTGCCGACCTGATCGGAGTCAAACTTCGGGATGATGATCATTTCGAGCCCCAGACTCAGCGGCATATGCAGGTTTGCGACGATGCCGTAGCTCGCAAAGGCGGGAATGATGTTCAAAAACCGATGAGACCGGTCATACTCCACGCCGCAGTAGCGAAAGTCCATGGCCACGGCGTTGAAGCCGTCGTTGGAGAACATGACGCCCTTCGGCGCGCCGGTGGTGCCGCCCGTGAGGGCGATGCCCGCGAGCTGGAAGTCCTTGTAGTCCACGACTTCGACCTCGTCCTCGTGGCCGGCGCCCTTCGTCATGAAGGTGTTCCACTCGAGCACGCGGTCGTTATACTCAATGTCGATCGCCATCTTGCGCTTTGCGATCCATTTGAGCAGACCGGGCTGCATGCTGTTGGCCGCGTTGTAGGTGATGATGTAATCCGCGTCCAGCTCCTGGATCATTTCCTTCACCGGGGCGGTGACCGTCATCGTCACGACGATGCGGGAGTTCGCGTTCTTCATAAACTCCTGAATGTGGATGCAGGAGTCGCGCGGATCGAGCACCAGCGGCGCCGCGCCGAGCTTGTTGAGCGCGTAGAGCGAGACGACAAACTCCGGGATCGTGACCGTGCAGAAGGTGACAATGTCGCCCTTCTTCACGCCCAGCGCCTGAAACGCGGCGGCGGCCTGATCAATGTCGTCGAGCAGCTTGCCGTAGGTGATCGTGTTTTTAAAATAGCGAATGGCAATATCATCCCGGTGCTCCCGGTTGATGCCCGTCATGTGCTGATAAATGGACTCCTTCGGCAGCTCGGCTTTCTGCGCTTCCTCAGAGAAGAACTGCATCCACGGCTTTTCCTGCGAAGGCGTCTTTTTCACTTCGTTAGACACGTTGTTTCCCCCTTGAATCTATGAAACCTCCGGCAATCACCGGAGAAGAGCAGAGATTTCTCTGCTCCCAAATATATATTTTCATCTGTTTCGCAAAATATCGCGTAAATAATGGAAAAAAGTCGTTAATTTATAATTGTTAATATTCTGCAGTGTGAATTGACACGATTTCCGGCTTCACTTCGTCCGATGCGCCTGCACAGAGGACCTGAGTATTTCGTCGACTGCATAAAATCATTACAAATTATAACACAATTTTTACAGAATACAATAGGTTTTTGTACTTTTACGAAAGGAAAACTACGTCATAATTATCAATGCGTTCAATAACATACAATCGATGCTGCTGTAATCTGCGTGAGATCATAAAAAAGGGCTGCCCAAAGGCAGCCCTTTGACTTGCGTATGAAAAGTTTATTTATTCAGCTGGTCAAATCGGTTCATGATGGCGGCCATCTGCGCACGGGCGGCGTTGCCCTGCGGGCGGAAGGTACCGTCCTCAAAGCCGCTGATCACGCCGTTTTTCACAGCCCATGCCACAGCGGGCTTCGCGTAGTCGCTGATAGAAGCGGCGTCGGTGATTTTGCTCAGATCGCCCTGTGTGTCCGCAGCCTTGCTGCAGCGGTAGAGGATTGCGACCATCTGTTCGCGGGTGATCTGATTGTCGGGGGAGAAGGTCGTCTCGCTGGTGCCCTTGATGATGCCGTTATTGTAGGCCCAGACAACGGCGTCCATGTACCACTCTGCCGTCATGTCGGTGAAGGGGCACTTGGCATAGTCTGCCTTGGACACTTCGGGAGAGCCTGCCATGCGATAAATGACGGCGGCAAACTCCGCGCGCGTGGTCGT
>JAZQDI010000007.1:0-13870 GCA_045546715.1 Oscillospiraceae bacterium
GTCGAGCGCGCCGCGGGTGCAGGCGTCCTCGCAGCGGCGGTTGCAGGCGGAGCCGCAGACGGGCGGGAAGGGGTTATCCTGCTTGATGAGGGCGAGCGCGTCCTCATAGCGGCCTTCCTTGGCGAGCTTGATGTAGCCTTGGATGGCGATGTGCGCGGGACATGCGGTCTTGCAGGGGGCGGTGCCGCTCTCCCAGCAGTTCTCGCGGTTGTCCGCGACGTAGTTGAAGTTCCACTTGTCCTTGCCCCAGATGAGACCGGAGGGTTGCTCCTGCTTGGGATACTCCACAGGGCCGTCCTTCTTGCAGAGCTTCTGGCCGAGCTTCAGCGCGCCGGCCGGGCAGACCTCGACGCACTTGCCGCAGGCAACGCAGTTGTCCTTCTCGACATGCGCGCGATAGGCGGAGGCGGAGAGGTTCTGGGTGTTGAAGAGCTGGCTGGTGCGCAGCGCGAAGCAGACGCCCAGGTCGCAGTTGCACAGACCGAAGACCTTGTTCTCGCCGTCGATGTTCGTCACCTGGTGGACGTAGCCGTTCTCCTCGGCGCGCTTGCAGATGTCGAGCGCTTCCCCACGAGTGATGTAGCGGCCCTTGCCGGTCTCCACCAGATAGTTGGCGAAGTCGCCGAGACCGATGCAGCAGTCGTCCTGAATCTCGCCGGAGCCCTCGCCGGTGATGCGGCGGGCGTTGCGGCAGGAGCAGTAGCCGACGGAGAACTGACCGTCGTACTTATCGAGCCAGTGGGAGATGTGCTCGATGGGGAGGGACTGGTTTTCCATCGCGATGGCCTTCTCGAGGGGGATGACGTGCATGCCGACGCCGGCGCCGCCGGGAGGAATCAGATGGGTTTTGCCTGCGAGGGGAAGGAAGGTCATGTTGTTGAACATCTCGCCCAGCTCCGGATACTTCTCCATCTGCCAGGGCACCATGTTCGTCATTTCCGCGATGCCGGGCACGAACACCTGCACGTAGTACTGCTTCTCGTGCTGGGGGTTCTCCCAGTTGTACTCCACGGAGCCGCGCATGCAGGCTTCCTCGAGCAGCTCTTCCACGTGCTTCTCGCTCTTGCCGCACAGATGCGCGATCTCCTTGAGGGTCTTGGGCTGACGCTTGCCCATCTTGAGCATGATTTCAGCCGTCTCGTCGGTCGGAACCGAGCGGTCCAGAATGATGTATTCCGGGTCGTTCTCGGTGATCTTCTTGATACCGAATTTCTGAGGAATTCGGTCCGTGATCATTTTACCGAGCTCAAACAGAATCTCTCTTGCCATGTGTTGTTGGTCCCCTTTCCTTTTTTACACTTATATAAAGGCAAACTAGTGTAGCCCAATTTTATCAACACATTGTTAAAAAGTCAACGTAGTTAGCGAATGCTAATATCCTTTTCGTACATTCTGTCAAAAAGCGGCATACCCGGCTGTAAAAAGTGACGAGAAGCGCCGAATCTATTTAGACAAAAACAAGAAAGACCGTCTCAAAAAGACGGTCTTTCTTTTGAAAACAAAGGGTTTAGCGTTCCTCGCGGAAGTAGGGCAGACCCAGACTTGCCGGGGGCTGGTTTTCGCGCTTGTTGCGCATGCTCGTGATGATGAGCACGATGATCGTCACCACATAGGGGATCATCTTGTAGAGCTCCTTCACGGCGAGGTTCATGCCGGAGGGAATGTACTGATGCAGGATGTACAGTCCGCCGAACAGGAAGCTCGAGAGAATGCCCCAGCTCGGCTTCCACAGCGTGAAGATGACGAGCGCAATGGCGAGCCAGCCGCGATCGCCGAAGGCGTCGTTCGACCAGATGCCGGCGGCGTAGTCCATCACATAGTAGAGACCGCCCAGACCCGCGACCATGGAGCCGATGCAGGTGGCGAGGTATTTGTACTTCACCACGTTGATGCCGGCGGCGTCCGCCGTCTGCGGGTTCTCGCCCACGGCGCGCAGATGCAGACCCGTGCGCGTGCGGTTGAGGATATAGCTTGCGATGACTGCAATGATCACAGCGGCGTAGGCCAGCCAGCCGTAGCTGAGAAAGACCTTTCCCAGCGCTCCGGAGTGCTTTGCGAAGGGGAGCGTGGCGGAGAAATAGCGGCTCGTGTTCGAGAGCACAATGCTCGGCACATCGCTGTCAAAGAGCTTGATGAGGCTGCCGCCGAAGAAGTTGCCGATGCCGACGCCGAAGGTCGTGAGCGCAAGACCGGTCACGTTCTGGTTGGCGCGCAGCGTCACGGTGAGAAAGCAGTAGAGCAGACCCATCAGGAGACTGCCGACGAGCGAGCAGACGAGCGGGATGCCGATGGCGAGAAAACCCGTCATGTCCGCGGCAGGCACGGACTGCTCATACAGGAACGAGCCGATGACGCCGCAGATGCCGCCGACATACATGATGCCGGGGATGCCGAGGTTCAGGTTGCCGGATTTCTCCGTGAGCGTTTCGCCTGTGCTGCCGAGCAGCAGGGGAATGCCCTGCATGACGGCGCGGGGGAGGAAGGAGAGAATGTCAAACATGATTTACTTCTCCTCCTTTCCGGCGCTCTTGCGGAAGTTGATCTGATAGTTGATGAAAAATTCGCTGCCGATGATGAAAAACAGGATGATGCCCGTGAGAATGTCCGAGAAGGACTGGTTCAGACTGAAGCCCGCGCTGATCTCGCTCGCGCCCTTGTCGAGGAAGACGAGCAGGAAGCTGGTGAAGATCATCCAGATAGGGTTGAATTTCGCGAGCCAGGAAACCATGACGGCGGTGAAGCCGCGGCCGCCCGCGATCGTGTCGGTGAGGGTGTGGTCCGTGCCGCCGACGAGCAGCAGTCCCGCGATACCGCAAAGGGCGCCGGAGAGAAGCATCGTGCGAATGACGACCTTTTCCACCTTGATGCCGACGTAGCGGGCGGTACGCTCGCTCTCGCCGACGACGGCAATCTCATAGCCGTGCTTGGAGTAGTTGAGGTAGACGTAGACGCCCACGGTGAGAATGGCGACCACGATGATTTTCAGCAGATACTTGTTGCCGATCTCGGGCAGCCAGCCGGCCTGCGTGGCCTGATTGATCATGCCGATCGTGCCGGAGCCCTTGGGGTTTTCCCAGACGACGCAGAAGTAGCGCACCAGCTGGATGGCCACATAGTTCATCATCAGGGTGAAGAGGGTCTCGTTGGTGTTCCACTTTGCCTTGAAGATGGCGGGGATGCCGCCCCAGACGGCGCCTGCCGCTATGGAGCAGACCGTCATGAGCAGAACCAGCGCCCAGTTCGGCATCTGGCCGCCGAGCAGAATCATGCAGGCGGCGCTCGCCAGACCGCCGACGAGCACCTGACCCTCGCCGCCGATGTTCCAGAAGCGCATCCGGAACGCGGGCGTCACGGCCAGAGAGACGCACAGCAGAATGCTAAGCCGCTGCAGCATATCCCAGAAGCGGCGGGCCGAGGCGAAGGAGCCCTTGAAGATGGTCACATAGACCTGCAGGGGATTGACGCCGGTGGTCACGGTCGTCACCAGCGCGCAGAGAATCAGCGCCGCGATGATTGCCAAACCCCGGATCATCCACGCGCGGTACCAGGGAATCGCGCCGCGCTTGGAAATGTGAAACAGAGGGGTTTTCTCATGCATCTTCGTCATCTCCTCCCAGCTTTGTCATCATCATGCCCACTTTGCGCTTGGTCGCGCCGCGGCCGGGCACAATACCGCTGACCTTGCCGCCGCAGAGAACGAGAATCCGGTCTGCCAGCTCCAGCAGCACGTCAAGATCCTCGCCGACGTAGATGACGGCGACGCCCTCAGCCTTCTGCCGGTTGATCAGGTCATAAATCATGTAAGAGGAGTTGATGTCCAGACCGCGCACGGCGTAGGCCGTGAGCAGAACGGTGGGGGCGGCGGAAATCTCGCGGCCGACCAGCACCTTCTGCACGTTGCCGCCTGAGAGACGGCGCACCGGCGTCGTAACGCCGGGGGTGTTCACTTCGAGCTCCTGCACGACGGTCTCCGCGAGCTTCTTCGGGCTGCGCCGGTCGGTGAAGAGACCGCGGCCGCGGCGGAAGGAACGGAGCATCATGTTGTCCGAGAGGTCCATGTTGCCGACAAGACCCATGCCGAGACGGTCCTCCGGCACGAAGGAGAGCGTCACGCCCATCTCCGCGATGGACAGCGGATCCTTTCCGAGCAGCTCTTCGCGCGTGCCGTCGTCCTCAATATAGGTGATGGAGCCGGCCTCCGTGGGCTGCAGACCCGCGATGGCCTCCAGCAGCTCCTTCTGGCCGCAGCCGGAGATGCCCGCGATGCCGAGAATCTCGCCGGCGTTGGCGGTGAAGGACACGTCGTCCAGCTTGAGAATCCCGTCCATGCTGCGCACGGTCAGACCCTTGACCTCGATGCGGGGCTTGACGTTCTTCGGCTCCGGACGGTCGATGTTCAGCACGACCGGACGGCCGACCATCATGTTGGTCATTTCCTGCGCGTTGGTCTCCTTGGTGAGCATGTCGCCGATGAACTGTCCGTGGCGCAGCACGGCCACGCGGTCAGAGAGCGCCTCCACCTCGTGCATTTTGTGCGTGATGATCACGATGGCCTTGTCGTCGTTGCGCATGTTGCGCAGCACGGCAAAGAGCTTGTCCGTCTCCTGCGGGGTGAGCACGGCGGTGGGCTCGTCGAGAATGAGAATGTCCGCGCCGCGATAGAGAACCTTGATGATCTCCACGGTCTGCTTCTGTGAAACAGACATGTCGTAAATCTTCTGGTCGGGGTCAACGTCAAAGCCGTAGAGATCGCAGATCTCGCGGATTTTCTTCGCCGCGTCCTTCAGATCCAGCTTGCCCGGAAGACCCAGCACGACGTTTTCCGTCGCCGTGAGCACGTCCACGAGCTTGAAGTGCTGGTGAATCATGCCGATGCCGAGATCAAAGGCGTCTCTGGGGGAGCGGATCACGACGTCCTTGCCGTCGATGGTGATCTGTCCCTCGTCCGGGAAGTAGATGCCGGAGAGCATGTTCATGAGCGTGGTCTTGCCGCTGCCGTTTTCGCCCAGCAGCGCCAGAATCTCGCCCCGATAGATGTCCAGCCAGCATTTGTCGTTTGCGACGATGCTGCCGAAGCGTTTGGTGATGTTCCGCATCTTGACTGCGGCGGTCTTCTTCTCCAAAAACCTCACTCCTTCTTAGAAAACGGGATACTGTAAGGGACAGCGCAGTGAATGTCCACTGCGCTGTCCTTCGCAGTATCTTTGCCGGGAAAACACAAGCTCCGGGGATTGGCCGGAGCTTGTGCAGTGTGCAGTAATGCGAATTACGCGTCGACGTTCACGATGCCGTCGATGTCCAGATCGAAGTACGGAGCGGAGCGGAACTCAGACTCGTGGAAGTAGCCGTCAGCCACGACCTCGGTCTCGCCCTCGAAATCGCCCATGTCGTCCACGTCGGCCAGATAGGAGGTGAGCTCCTTGCCGTCGACGGTGAAGGTCTTGGTGTCAAAGACGTGCAGCTCGCCGGACTCAAACTTGGCAATGGCCTCGTCGATAGCAGCCTGCGTGCCCTCGGCGGCAACAGCCTCGTTGACCTCGGTCAGCTCCACAGAGCCGGTGGCGATGGTGCCGGTCCAGTCGGCGTCAATGGCCTTGCCCTCAGAGACGCAGCCGATGATGTACTCGAAGTAGGGCTCCCAGTTGATGCGGGAGGACACGATGAAGGTGTTGGGAGCGGCAGCGATGGTGGAGCCGTTGTAGCTCACGTTGGGCACGCCGGCCTGCTCGCAGGCGGAGGGAGCACCCATGGAGTCGGCATGCTGGCTGATGAGCACGCAGCCGTTCTTGATGAGCTTGTTGGCGCCCTCGTTCTCGAGGGTCTGGTCATACCAGCTGTTGGTGAAGGTGACCTCCATGGTCACGGAGGGGCAGACGCTGCGGGCACCCAGGAAGAAGGAGGTGTAGCCGGACTTCACTTCCGCGTAGGGGAAGGCGCCGACGTAGCCCATCTTGGCCTGGTCGGCGGTGATGTCGCCGGCCTCGATCATCTCGTTGAGCTTCATACCGGCAGCGATACCGGCCAGGAAGCGGCCCTCATAGATGGAAGCGAACGCGTTGTGGAAGTTGTCAAGACCCTCGGTGTGCGCCTTGGTGCCGGTGGCGTGGCAGAACTGCACGTCCGGATACTCCTTGGCAGCCTGGATCATGAAAGCCTCATGACCGAAGCTGTCGGCGAAGATCAGGTTGCAGCCGTTGTCGGCCAGATCCGCGGCGGTCTCGTAGCACTCCTGACCCTCGGGAATGTTGGTGCGCAGCTCATACTCCACGCCCAGCTTCTCGCAGGCAGCCTTGGCGGCGTCCAGGAAGTTCTTGTCGTAGGTGGAATTCTCGTCGTGCAGGAAGATGAAGCCGACCTTCACATCGGCGGCAGCTTCCACAGGGGCGGCCTCGGCGCTGCCTTCAGCGGGGGCAGCGGCTTCCTTGCTGCCGCAGGCGGCCAGCGCGAAAACCATGACGAGAGCCAGAAGCAATGCGGTGAATTTCTTCATTCTGTGTGTCTCCTCATAACATAAATTTTATCGTCACCACTGATGCGGTTAGACAACAATAGAAAAACCGGAGCGCGATCAGCGTCTCCGGATCCGATGCAGGCTGTGCCCGCGCGGAAGATAGTCCGATCATTTCCGGTGACCGGGTAGAGACTGCAAAACCGTATCTTTTGCGTTATACCATTCGCGCCGTATGAAAAAAGTCAGAAATGACTTTAAGATGCTATAACGTTACCATTGTTACTGTCGAATGTCAACGGCGAAAAAGCCAGAAATACCGGACTTTTTCGCCGTTTCTATGTCTTTATTGTCAACGGATTGGCATGATTTTGCGATCCGCTGTGGGTTATGCAAACCGGATTCCGGTTTCCGGGTCCATTTCAACCACTCTGGAGAGACTTTCCACGCGCACGCCTGCGGCACGGATGCGGTCTCCGCCGGGCTGAAACGCCTTCTCGATGGCAATGCCGGCGCCCACAACCTCTGCGCCGGACTGGCGCACCAGATCGATCATGCCCTCGAGCGCCGCGCCGTTTGCGAGGAAGTCGTCGATGATCAAAACGCGGTCGCCCTCATTTAAGTATGCCTTGCTCACAAGCACGGTGTTGGTGTTGCCGTGCGTGAAGGAAAAGACCTCCGTGGTGTACACCTCGCCGGACACGTTTTTGCTCTTGCTCTTCTTGGCGAAGACCACCGGGCAGTCAAACACCAGACCCACGATCGCCGCGATGCCGATGCCGCTGGCCTCGATCGTGAGAATCTTGTTCACGCCCGCGCCCTCATACAGGCGCTTCCATTCCTTTGCCATTTCGTAAAACAGCTTCGGGTCCATCTGCTGGTTTAAGAACTTGCCTACCTTCAGAATGCCGCCCGCGAGCACCTCGCCCTCGGCGCGGATCCGATCCTCCAAAAGCTTCATGGAAACGCCTCCTGTCTGTTCTGTAACGGATGCGAATATCCTATCACCATTCGACCGGAAGCGCAAGAGAAAAAAACATGGCCTGCAAAAAACGAGCGACCTTGCTATTTGTGTGAAGTGCCCATCTGTAAATTTCGGATTGACATGATGGTCTATTCATGATAGACTAAGTTCGTTCTGGTATTGAATATCCTGAGAAAGGAGCAGTCATGATGAATGAAAAACCGCTTGGCACGGTGGAACTGCGCTTTGCCGAGATCATCTGGCGTCACGCGCCGCTTTCATCATCAGAACTTGTGCGTCTATGTGCGTCAGAGCTTGGCTGGAAAAAATCCACGACCTATACCGTGCTTAAAAAGCTCTGTGACCGCGGCCTGTTTCTAAACGACAGCGGTACTGTGCACGTGCGCAAAACGCGCGAGGAGTATGACAGCACACAAAGTACCCGCTTCGTTGATGAGGCTTTTTCCGGGTCGCTGCCGGCGTTTCTCGCCGCATTCACAGCCGGAAAGCCGCTGACGCAGGAGGAGGCGGACGAGATTCAGCGCATGATCGATGCCTTCCGTGAGGAGGCGTGAGCGGGATGGAGCGTGTGCTTCTAAGGCTCATTTCCATGAGCCTCTCCGCCGGGTGGCTCGTGCTCGCGGTGATTGCGATCCGTGCTGTGCTCCGCAAGGTGCCGCGGCGGATCATCTGTCTGCTTTGGGCGCTGGTTGCTGTGCGGTTGCTCTGCCCGTTTTCTATTGAGTCGCGCGTCAGTCTCGTGCCGCGAGCGGAGACGGTCATGCAGTCAGCGCAGCAGGTGATTCCTGCCGAGTTTGCGCTGCAGCAGGAGCGTAATGCGGAGCCTTCATCTGTCACTGTGCTCAGCTGTGTTTGGCTTGCGGGAACTGCCACCATGCTGCTCTGGGCAGGCTGGAGCAATCTGCGCGTGCGGCGACGGGTGCGTGTCTCAATTCCGCAGGGGGCGCGTGTCCGTATTTGTGACGAGATAGATACGCCCTTTGTTCTGGGGATGCTTCGCCCCCAAATCTATCTCCCGTCCCGGCTTAATCCGGCGCAGACGGTGTATGTGCTTGCGCACGAAAATGCGCACATTGCTCGCCGCGACCATTGGTGGAAGCCGCTTGGCTGGATGCTTCTGAGCGTCTACTGGTTGCAGCCGCTGCTTTGGCTGGCATATGTGCTGTTCTGCCGCGATCTGGAGCTCGCATGCGATGAGCGCGTCGCAGAGCGGCTTGACCGCCCGGGGCTCGCCGCCTATTCTGAGGCGTTGCTACGCTGCAGCGGTGGTCGTCGGGGCGATTTGGCGATGCCTGTTGCGTTCGGAGAGGTGGGCGTCAAAACCCGCGTCAAAGCGATCCTGCGCTATCACAGACCCGGGCGTCGGCTCGTGGCGAGCTCACTTGCCGTGGTTCTTGCTGTGAGCGTCTTATTTCTGACAGACCGACCTGCGCTTGCAGCGCAGCTGCAGGCGCTTCTGCCCGCTGTGGACGAAGATGCGTGGACGATTCGGCTCGATGATTATCACCAGGCACCGGACACACACCCCGAACCGTCTGCGTCGCCGGAGCTAAAGCAGGACGATCCTGTTACCTTTGCCCGCCAGACAGAGCAGATCACAGCGTCACAGAACTCCGCCTCGGCAACTGCGCAAACGTCATCGGCCCCACAGCCTTCTTCATCGCAGAGGGAGGTCGTGATAGACTGGCCGATTCTCAATGTGACCGATCCGGATGTGTCAAACGATGTATCCGACCGGCCGACGCCTTCAACCCCGCCGTCGTCGTTTTCCCCTGCACCATCCATTCTGCCGCTTGTCGCCGGTGCGGACAGCAGCGGCGTTCCGGGGCCGAAAAACCCGCTTCCGTAACAAACCAAGAAATACATTAGAAAGGAAGAAAATAGTAATGAGGAAAAAGCTTTTGTGTGCGTTGCTGGCGCTCTGCATGGCGCTTTCACTTCTGCCGCTGCCCGTGCTCGCGGCAGAGGAAATCACGGAGGGACCGCTCACGTTCACAATTGAAAAGGGCAAAGCCACGGTCAAACGCTGCTCAGACGATGTTAATCTCAGGGAAGTGACCATTCCTGAAACGGTGCGCGGTGTGCCGGTTGCGGCCATTGGTGAGAGTGCCTTCGGAGGCTGCTTTGCGAGTAAGGTCAGCTTTCCGAGCTCTCTGGAATCCATTGGGAAATGGGCCTTCCGGGAGTCTAACCTGGAGCATGCAGACCTGAGCCGGACGAAGCTTCGGACCATCACTTACGGTGCATTTGACTATTGTCAGTCGCTCACAGAGGTTCTTTTACCGGAGACGCTCCAGGAGATTGAGCAGGAAAGCTTTAACTACTGCCACGAGCTGAAATCACTGATTATTCCCGATTCTGTTACTGCCATCGGCTCCAGTGCGTTTTTCGGCTGCGAAGGGCTTGAGGAGATCCAGTTCCCTGCCTCTCTGAAGACCATCGGCCCGTCCGCCTTTGCTTCGTGTGCCAGTCTGGATCAGGTGATCCTGCCCCCGAAGCTTACTACCATCTCTGAGAAGGCGTTTTTCTACTGCAATCATCTTACTGCAATTCTGATTCCTGATTCTGTGACGACCATTGGCGAGAGCGCATTCTCCTTCTGCTCCAGTCTGGAGGAAATTCGCATTCCCGCCCGCCTTAGTCAGATACCGCATGACTGCTTCCGGGACTGCTCCGGACTCAAGGTCGTTCTCATTCCCGGCAGCGTCACGAAAATCGCCACCACGGCCTTCGACTTCTGTTCTTCACTGGAGGAAGTTTACTTCAACGGCACAGAGAAGCAGTTCCTGAATACGATTGATCTTGACTATGTGATGGAATCCAGCGGCCTCGTGTCTGCGCAGATCTATCTCATGGACGGCTATCCTGATGCATATTACGGTCTGTATGACATGCCTGCAGAGGATAACTGGGCCTATGACGGCATTGCCTTCTGCCTTGATACCGGCCTCATGCAGGGCATGGGAAACGGTCTGTTCCAGCCGAATGGTACGACCACCCGTGCCCAACTTGTCACGATTCTCTGGCGCATGTGCGATCAGCCGAAGGCGACGAAAAAACTGCCGTTTACCGACTGCGGCATCTCCTGGGCAGATCCCGCCATTGCCTGGGCGAGTGAAAACTGCATCGTGAGCGGTCTGGGGCAGGGGAAGTTTGGACCCAATATGCCCATCACCCGCGAGCAGCTGGTCACAATCTTCTATCGATTCTGCAAAGAGTTTCTGGAGCTGGATGTGTCCTCGAGTCAGAGCATCTCCGCCTTCCCGGATGCGAAAAGCGTCTCTTCCTGGGCGAAAGACGCCATGCAGTGGGGCACGGCTGTGAAGCTGATCTCCGGCGTGGCCTCTCCCAATGGAACGCTTTTGCAGCCGAACGGAAACGCCACCCGCGCGCAAATTGCCCGCATCATTCTGAACTTCGTCACCAACGTCGTGCCCGAAGAGTGATCTGAATCAACAAAAACCCTGCACAGCAGGGTTTTTGTTGACTTTTTTTGCTCTGTGAGATATTCTTTTCCTGTTTTGTAAAAAGGAGTATTTCATATGGACAATCAGCAGATGTATCAGTCTCTCGGCGTCTCGCCCGAGGTCTATGCGCTCGGCGAACAGGTGCTCACCCAGCTCGATGCGCGCTTTCGGGAGATCGACCGCCGCGCGGAATATAATCAGAACAAGGTGCTGCTCGCCATGCAGCGAAACCGCGTGAACGCGAACCACTTCGCCGCCACCACGGGCTACGGCTACAACGATGAGGGCCGTGATAATTTAGAGCGCGTCTATGCCGACGCGTTTCACACCGAGGCCGCGCTCGTCCGACCGCAGATCACCTGCGGCACGCATGCGCTCACGGTCGCGCTCAGCGCGAATCTTCTCCCCGGGGACGAGCTGCTCTCGCCCGTCGGCGCGCCGTATGACACGCTCGAAGAGGTCATCGGCATCCGTGAGAGCGTGGGCTCGCTCAAGGAATACGGCGTCACCTACGCGCAGGCGGACCTCAAGCCCGACGGCTCGTTTGACTATCCCGCCATTGAGCGCGCGATCAATGAGCGCACCAAGCTCATCACCATCCAGCGCTCGAAGGGCTATGCCACGCGCCCGACGTTTTCGGTAGACCAGATCGGCGAGCTCATCGCCTTCTGCAAGCGCGTAAAGCCCGATGTCATCTGCATGGTGGATAACTGCTACGGCGAATTTGTGGAGACGGTCGAACCGTCCGATGTCGGCGCGGACCTGATCGTGGGTTCCCTCATCAAAAACCCCGGCGGTGGACTCGCCCCCATCGGCGGCTATATCTGCGGTCGGCGCGATCTCGTTGAGCGCTGCGCCTATCGGCTGAGCGCCCCCGGTCTGGGGCAGGAGGTCGGCGCCAATCTCGGGCTCATGCCCGCGTTTTATCAGGGGTTCTTCCTCGCGCCGACGGTCACTGCCGGCGCGCTCAAGGGCGCAATCTTCGCCGCGAGCCTCTATGAGCGGCTGGGCTTTCGCTGCGTGCCGAATGCGACGGAGTCGCGCCACGACATCATTCAGGCGGTGGAGCTCGGCTCGCGCGAGGCCATGGTTGCTTTCTGCAAGGGCATCCAGGCCGCCGCACCCGTGGACAGCTACGTCGATCCAATCCCGTGGGCCATGCCGGGCTATGACAGCGAGGTGATCATGGCGGCGGGCGCCTTTGTGCAGGGCTCTTCCATTGAACTGAGCGCCGACGGTCCGATCCGCGAGCCCTACGCCGTCTATTTCCAGGGCGGGCTCACATGGTATCACGCCAAGCTCGGCATCCTCATGAGTCTGCAAAAGCTCCTCGACGCCGGAATTGTTTCTCTGTAAAATAAAAAAGCCTCGCAGAGTTCGCGGCTCGCAAGCCACGAAGAAATCAAATTCGTTTTTGTCGGAGCTCTGCCCCGACAAAAAACACCCTGAGACTCGCTGTCAGGCGAGTCCTCACGCCGACCAACCGAGGCAGCGCCGAGGGCGATGGAGCGTGAGTTTCTCTTTCAGACTGTCGAAAAACAGGTTTTTCGACAGTCTGAATAAAAAAGCGGATCGTCAGATCCGCTTTTTTATTTTATCACATCAATCTCATTGATTCCGTAATACTGAAACACTTCAATCGCTTCCTCGCTGATTTCTTCCCCGCAGACGAGAATCGGCACGGCGGGCGGGCAGCTCACGCTCGGCGCGGCGAGAACCCGACCGACGCTCTCACTGAGCGCCACGGTCTCAAACGGCCGCATCATCGCCTCTCTGGCAGAGAGCACGCGCACGGCTTTTGGAAGCCGGGGCGGCGTATCCGTGATCGACTCGCGCGTCGGAAAGCTCTGCAGCGCGCCGAAAAGCGCGGCGCAGGCGGCAGCCGGCGTCTCGGGAGTGAACATGAACACGATGTGGTCCCAATCCGCAAACTCACACCAGATCCCCTTTGCTTCCAGCGCGCGGGCAATTTCCTCGCCCGTATAGCCGCGCGGCTTCGGACACAGCGTGAGCTTGAGCGGCTCATCTCCGGTGAGCGTCCAGCCCGTTTCTGCAAGCCGTGCCTTCAGGCGATCCAGCCGCGCGGCAGTCTCCCGCAGTGCCTCCGGCCAGTTCTCAGATAGCGTCCGGTTCATCTGATCGAGCGACTGCAAAAGGAGATAGGACGGGCTTGTGCTCGCAAAGAGCGCCATGGCGGCGTCCGCCATCAAAAGCAGGGCGTCGGGGCAGGTCCTGCCGAGATGCAGATAGGCTCCGCCCGTGAGCACCGGCATTGTCTTGTGCGCTGAGTCACAGCAGAGATCCGCTCCCTGATCCAGCGGATGCCGGGACGGGGAGAGAAATTTCAGATATGCTCCGTGCGCGTTGTCGATGAGCAGCAGCGCCCCGTGCCGGTGACAGACTTCGGCGAGCGGCTTGAGGTCGAGCGTGTTTCCGAGATAGTCCGGGCTCGTGAGATACACGGCGGACACGTCATTTTCTGTCAGCGCTTCGTCCAGCGCTTCCGGCGTCACGGTGCAGGAGAGCAGCGAAGCCTCCGCGCCATGGAGCCAGCGCACGTCCGCGCCCGTGAGCGCGGCGGCGGAGAGAAAGGTCCTGTGCGCGTTGCGCCCGGCGAGAATCACAGGCTTCTTTCCAGCCTCTGCTGCATACAGCAGCGCGAGATAGACCATCGCCCGGACGCACAGGCTCGAGCCCTCGGTCGAATAGACCGTTCGCGCGCTGCCGAAGAGCGCGGCGGCGTTTTCTTCGCTCTCGCGGATGATTCCCTCCGGCTGATACAGCACGTCCGCGCCCGGGATCTCCGTGATATCCAGCGCCTCCGGGCCGAGACGGGAGACGCCCTTGTGCCCCGGCATGTGCAGCCGCAGCGCGCCGGAGGCGGCATACTGCCGCACGAAGTCGCAGATCGGGGTTTTCATCCCAGACCCTCAGCAGCCTTTGCCACGGCCAGCGCTATGGCGCACTCCA
>JAZQDI010000008.1:0-8616 GCA_045546715.1 Oscillospiraceae bacterium
TCCTGTCCAGCCCGCTGGAGAATCAGGAGCTCATCAACAACACCTGCTCCAAGTGCCACACCGATCTCGTCGGTGAGATCAAGAAGCTGGAAGAGGGCGTCATTGCCCGCACCACCGAGGTGGGCGAGAACCTTGAGCAGCTCCACTTCGCTCTGGCGGACGCCATGGCCTCCGGCAATTACACCGAGGATGAGCTTAACGCCATCCGCTCCGTTGCCCGCGACGCGCAGTTCTACTGGGACTTCGTCTTCGT
The DNA here is from genome assembly GCA_045546715.1 of Oscillospiraceae bacterium. Taxonomy (GTDB): domain Bacteria; phylum Bacillota; class Clostridia; order Oscillospirales; family Oscillospiraceae; genus CAG-103. The sequence goes on from JAZQDI010000008.1 coordinate 254, forward strand.
TGAGAACTCCAACGGCGCGCATAACTCCAAGCTCACCTATGACTGCCTGGACAAGGCCGCCGCGCTCACCGAGCAGGCCATGGATCTGTTCAAGTAATCCCAAAACACACAATCTTCTCGGGCCGTCTGCGCTCTGCAGACGGCCCGAATCCTGATCACAGAATCCGATATTTGGAAGTTGCGACATGAATAAAATCTGGAATTTCCTGCGCTCCATGCGCTTTGGAATCATTTTGCTCCTGCTCATCGCGCTGTGCGCCGTGGCGGGCTCTGTCATCCCGCAGCAGCGGGAGATCGCCTGGTACGCGCAGAATTACACGCAGTTTCACCCTGCCATTTTGTTCCTGCAGCTGGACAATGTCTTTGAGAGCTGGTATTTCATCGTTCTGCTCGCGCTGCTGTGTCTGAATCTCACGTTCTGCTCCGTGGTGCGCGGCGTCGCCCTCATGAAGGACAAGCGCTTTGTCCAGCGCGCGGCGTATCTGCCGAATGCGGCGGATCTCACCAAGAAGGGGATGGACACGCTCCGCGCCCATCTGAAGGAGGATCTGCACTGCCGCGAAACGCAGGTGGGGGAGACCACAGTTTATACCAAGCACCTTTTCGGCCGGTACGGCACGTTTCTCACGCATCTTGCCATTCTGCTCACGGTTGTCTTCGGCGCGCTCGCGCTCTATCTCCCCACCGTGACGGACGAGACGTGCATGCCCGGCGAGAGCATTGCGATGGACGACGGCACGAAGATCACGGTCGAGTCCTTCCGCATTGAAAATGACGCCGGAGACCTCGACTTTTCGAGCGAGATTTCCGTTACCCTGCCGGACGGCAGAAAGAGCGACATCGAGCGCATCCGCGTCAATTACCCGATGCACTTCGGCCCGTATAAGATCTACCAGCAGACCTACGGCACGGCGGGCTCCGTCACGGCGGAGAATCTCTCCACCGGCGTGAAGGAGGACTTCACGCTCACGGAGAGCGTCTTCCTCACGCTCGACGGGCAGAGCGGTCTCTGGTATGACACGCTCTATCCCGGCTACATCATGGAGGAGGATGGCAACATCACTCTCATCAACAACATGGTCGGCAGCTATGAGGACCCCATCTATCAGGTGCAGCTGGCGGAAAACGGGGAGTATATCTCCGCGCTCGCCTTCCCGGGAGACGAGTTTGAGGTCGGCGGTCTGAAGGTGCATTTCAATGACCCGGTCGACTATCCCGGTCTGCGCATCAAGCACACGCCCACTGTGGTAAACATCCTGCTGCTCGCGGCCTTCACGCTCATGACCGTGGGACTGTATATCACCTTCTTCCTCCAGCCCGTGCTGGTGAAGGTGGACGAGCGCGGCTATGCCGTCGGCGGCCCGAAGCCGGAGGGCATGCGTCTGAGTCTGGAAGAACTGCTCGATTCCGAGCGGCTTACAATATCTCCTGAGGAGGAAACGCCATGACCACTTTTATGAACATCCTGTTTTTCGGCGCCATTGTCCTGTATTTCCTCGGCGCGGTGCTGCAGTTTGTGGGCTCCAGCTTCAAAAAGCCGGGACTGACCAAAGCCGCATGGATCGTCTTTCTGGTCGGCTTTGCCGCGCATACGGTCTATCTCATCGTCCGCGGCGTCATCGCGCACCGGCTCCCGCTGGCCAATCAGTTTGAGTTCGCCACGGCCTTTGCCTGGGGCGTCGCGCTCATCATGATCATCCTGAACGCGAAGTTCCATGCCGACTGGATTGCGATCGCCGCCATGCCCGCCGCCTTCCTGATTCTGAGCTATGCCGCCCTGCAGCCGAGAGAGATCACCGAGCTCATGCCTGCGCTGCGCAGCGCGTGGTTCGGCTTCCACATCGGCTCCGCCGCCATCAGCTATTCCTGCTTCATCCTCGCGGGCGCGGCCGGTCTGCGCTGGCTGCTGCTGGCGCGAAAGGAGAGCGCCGATTCCCGCAAGCTCCATCAGATGGACTATATGGCCTACCGCCTCATTGCCGTGGGCTTCCTGCTGCTCACAGTCACGATCCTCACCGGCGCGATCTGGGCCGAGCAGGCGTGGTCCGCCTTCTGGACGTGGGACCCCAAGGAGGTCTGGGCGCTCATCACCTGGATCATCTACGCCGTGTATCTCCACCTGCGCCTGCGCCAGAAGCGCTCCGGCAAGGTCATGGCATGGTTTGCCATCATCGCGGTTCCGGTCGTGCTCTTCACCTTTGTCGGCGTGAACACGCTCATGCCCGGCCTGCATTCCTACGGTTAAAATCAAAAGAGCTTCCGCTCATGCGGAAGCTCTTTTGCTTTCGTAGGGGCCGACGACCCAGGCGGCCCGTAAGCAATGGTTTTTCTTGCAAATATTTTGAAAAAGCGGTAGATTAAAAGTGTCAATCTAATAAACACAGGGAGGAAGCACCATGTCCAAGAAGAAAATGACCGTTCTGGATTTCAAAAAGTACAAGGAAGAGGGGCGCAAGTTCGCTTACGTCACCGCCTATGATTTCACCACCGCCTCCATCGTCAATGAGAGCGACGTCGAGGTCTGCCTCGTGGGCGATTCGCTCGGCATGATCATGCTGGGCTATGACACCACCGTCGGCGTCACGCTTGACGACATGATCCACCATATCCGTTCCGTTGTCAAGGGCGCGCCGGACACCTTCATCGTCGGCGATATGCCCTTCGGCTCCTATCAGGAGAGCCCGGAGCAGGCCATCCGCAGCGCCTGCCGCATCCTCATGGAGACCAACTGCGACTGCGTGAAGATGGAGGGCGGCGTTGAGATGGCAGAGACCATCCGCCGCATGACCGCTGTCGGCATTCCTGTTATGGGTCACATCGGTCTCACGCCCCAGAGCGCCACGAGCTTCGGCGGCTTTAAGATGCAGGGCGGCACGCCCGAGGCGGCGAAGAAGCTCATTCAGGACGCCATGGCACTTGAGGCTGCCGGTGCGTTTTCCATCGTGCTCGAGTGCGTGCCCGCCTGCGTGGGCAAGGCCGTGGCCGAGGCCGTGAAGATTCCGATCCTCGGCATCGGCGCCGGTCCCGATGTGGACTGCCAGGTGCTTTTGACGCATGACCTGCTCGATATGTACGGCGGTCACGTTGCGAAGTTTGTCAAGCAGTTTGCGCACATCCGTGCCGAGATGGTGCGCGGGCTCAACCAGTTCCGCGAGGAGTCCCTCTCCGGCGCCTTCCCGAGCGAGGAATACTGCTACAATCGCCAGGTGGAGATCCCGCCGCTGGACGAATAAGGAGAACATTCATGATCCCGTTTGCCAAACGGATTGATTTCATGGCGGAGACGGCTGCCATTGTCGGCGGCCTCTTCGGCGCCATGACCGATCCCAATATGATTTCCTTCGGCGGCGGCGCGCCGGCGAAGGAGGCGCTCCCCGTAGAGATTGTCCGCGAGCTGTCTCAGGAGCTTCTGACGCGCGAGAGCCGCGGCGTCGAGGCGCTGCAGTATGGCCCCATTGCGGGCGCCATGGATCTGCGCCGCGCGATCATCGACCATCTGCTCGCGCCCAAGGGCATGCGCTGTGAGACAGAAAACGTCATGGTGGTCGCCGGCGGGCTCGAGGGCATCAATCTCATCTGCCAGACCTTCATCGATCCCGGCGACGTCATTCTCGTCGAGTCTCCGACCTTTGTGCACACCGTGGAGATTTTCGACATGTTTCAGGCGCGGTGCATCCCCGTGCGCATCGACGAAAACGGTCTGATCCCCGAGGATCTGGAAGAGAAGATCAAAGCGCGCCATCCGAAGATGATCTATACCGTTCCGACGTTCCAGAATCCCAGCGGGCGCACGCTGTCGCTTCCGCGCCGGAAGCGCGTGGCAGAGCTCGCCGCGCAGTATGACGTGCTCGTGCTGGAGGATGACCCTTACCGCGATATTCGCTACAGCGGGGAGGACCTTGCCCCGATCCAGACGTTTGACACGGTCGGAAACGTCATCGTGGCCAACAGCTTCTCCAAGATTTTCTCGCCCGGCTGCCGTCTGGGCTATGTCGTGGCGCCTGCGCCCGTGATCGAAAAGCTCATTGAAGTCAAGTCCGCCACCAACTCCCACAGCTCCATGCTGCCGCAGGTGCTCTGCGCGGAGTTTTTCAACCGCGGCTATTATCCCGAGCACCACCGCCGCATCTGCGATCTCTACCGCGTGCGGCGCGACACGATGCTCGCCGCCGTGGAGAAGTATTTCCCCGCCGGCACGAAGTGCAGCTATCCTGACGGCGGTCTGTTCACCTGGGTGGAGCTGCCGGGCGGAATCGACACCGCCGAACTGCTGAAAAAAGCCGTGAAGCGCGGCGTGGCCTATGTGGCGGGCGCCGGCTTCTTCGTCGAGCGCGACGGCACGGGCGCAAACTGCATGCGCCTGAGCTTCGGCGGCAACCCGCCCGAGCGCATTGAAGAGGGCATGCGGCGTCTCGGCGCGCTCATTGCCGAGGAGCTGGAGGCGATGGCGCATGGCTGATATTCTCAAAGGCGCGCCCGTCGCTGCCGCCATCGTGGAGTCTCTCATTCCGCGCGCTGAGCGGCTGCGCGAAAAGGGCGTCGTCCCGAAGCTGCGCATTTTCGGCGTCGGTCCGGATGAGAGCAGTCTTGCCTATGCCCGCGCGGCGAAAAAACGCTGCGAAAAGGTGGGGCTTGACTGCGACGAGGTGTTTCTGCCCCGCGAATCGACCATGGATGCGGTGCTCGCCGCGATCCGGGATCTGAACGAAGACCCGGCGGTCCATGGCTGTCTGCTTCTGCGTCCGCTGCCGAAGCATCTGGATGAGGGCGCTGTCTGCGAGGCGCTGAGCCCCATGAAGGACGTCGACTGCGTCACAAACCATTCGCTGAGCGTCGTGTTCACCGGCCGCGTCAAGGGCTTTGCCCCCTGCACGGCGGAGTCTGTCGTGGCGATTCTGGAGCATTACGGCGTCTCCGTATCCGGCCGCCGCGCGGTGGTCATCGGCCGCAGCCTCGTCATCGGACGCCCGGTCTCCATGCTCCTGCAGCATCGGGATGCCACCGTGACCGTCTGCCACTCCCGCACGCAGAACCTTCCCGATGTTGCGCGGGAAGCGGAGATTCTGGTCGTCGCCGCCGGAAGCCGCGGTCTTGTCACAGCGGAGTTTCTCCGCCCCGGCCAGACGGTCATCGACGTCGGCGTCAATGTCACGGAGGACGGCGCGCTCAGCGGCGATGTTAACTTTGCCGAGGCAGAGCCCGTTGTCTCGGCCATCACGCCGGTGCCCGGCGGCGTCGGCAGCGTCACGACTGCGATTCTCTGCCGCCATGTAATTGAGGCGGCGGAGAGGGAGGAGGCACTTTCATGAAAGAACTCTATACGCGCGCAAGCATCCGAAAGTTTCAGGATCGGCCGGTGGAAAATGAGAAAATCATCGAGCTGCTCCGCGCCGCCATGGCGGCGCCCTCAGCCGGCAACCAGCAGCCATGGGAGTTTTACGTGGTGAGAAACCCGGAGAAGATCCGCGCGCTTTCCGGCGTGAGTCCCTATTCCGGCTGCGCTGCGAGAGCCAATGTCGTCATCGTCTCCGTCTACCGCGAAAAGCTCTGGGCGCCTGCCTATGCGAAGGTGGACATGTCCATCGCTATGGAAAATCTCTGGCTCGCCTGCGAAGAGCAGGGCCTCGGCGGCGTCTGGCTCGGCATCGCGCCGGAGGAGGAGCGGATGCAGGCCGTGGAGAGAATTCTCGCGCTGCCGGAGGGCGTGCGCGCCTTCGCGGTTTTCCCGCTGGGCTATCCCGCCGAGACGCGCGAGCGGCCGGATCGTTTTGATCCGGAACGCATTCACTATATTGACTAATCAACAAATGGTACAGTTCTGCGGGACTGTACCATTTTTATTCTTCTGTTTAATCAGGAAAACGTTTCGCAGGTGTGAGAATTGTAAAATTGTTACATAGTTATCTATTTAACAACTGGAGTAAGTTGTTGATTTTCTACAAAAAGTGTGGTAGTCTAAATGCAACTATTTTTTCCCATCCACGCATCCTGCCAATTTGACTGAAAAAACGGGCTGAGAGGAGTGAAAAAGCGGAACGGATCGCACGGAGCGGAAAAACAAAAACGGAAATACAAGAATTTGGTTTGAAGCTGCTTGGGAAGACAGCGACACTGAATACATTGTGATTCTTTGGAGGAGAGAATACTATGACTGCACTGATTGCATCTTTGCCGATTCTTTTGGTAATTGTTCTGATGCTGGCGTTCAACTGGCCCGCCAAGCGGGCGCTGCCCCTGGGCTGGGTTGTTGCCGTCATCATTGCCCTGCTCTACTGGAAGCAGGACTTCATGACCTCCGCCGCCTGGGCGCTCGACGGTTTTCTCGAGGCCATCGGCACGCTGGTCATCATCCTTGGCGCGATCCTGATCATGAACACCCTGAAGCACTCCGGCGCGGTTACCGCGATCCAGCGTGTGTTCAATAACGTGAACCCGGACCGCCGCATTCAGGCCATCATCGTGGGCTTCGTGTTTGCCGCCTTCATCGAGGGCGCTGCCGGCTTCGGCACGCCTGCAGCGCTGGCCGCTCCGCTGCTGATCAGCCTTGGCTTCCCGCCGCTGTGCGCTGCCATCGTCGCCCTGATCTATAACAGCGTCCCTGTTGTCTACGGCGCTGTCGGCACCCCGACCAACACCGCTGCCACCATCGTGAGCCAGGCCGTTTCCGACCTCGGCGCTGATCCCGAGGCTTACCGTATGGCGCTGACCAAGTTCTCCGCCATCAGCCAGGCCACCTGCGCGCTGTTCATCGTGTTCTGCGGCGTGTTTGTCATGACCAAGATGTTCGGTAAGAACAAGTCCGGCAAGGACGCCTTTGCCGCCCTGCCGTTTGCACTCTTCACCGCCGTCGTGTTTGACGTGGTGTTCCTCGTGCTCGCGTTCTTCTTCGGCCCCGAGTTCCCGTCTCTGATCGGCGCCATCCTCACCCTCTTCATCGTCATCGTCGCGGCCCGCGCGGGCTTCCTCTGCCCGAAGAAGGTCTGGGACTTTGAGCCCCGCAACGAGTGGGACGCCACCTGGCTGTCCAAGCAGGAGGTCAAGCAGGACGTTGACAACGGCATGTCCGCTGTTCTCGCCTGGGTTCCCTATGTGCTCATCGCTCTCATCCTCGTCGGCACCCGCCTGAACTGGTTCGGTCTCAAGACCCTCCTCACGAGCGACGCTTTCAAGGTCAACATTCACAACATTCTCGGCAACGAGAACGTCAACTGGACCTGGAACTGGGGCTGGTGCCCGGGCGTGTTCCCGTTCATCCTCGTCTGCGTCCTCACGTTCTTCATCCACAAGATGCCTGCCGCCAAGGTCAAGGAGGCTTTTGTGGATACCTTCAAGCAGACCACCGGTGCGGCCATCGCGCTGTTCTTCGGCGTCTCCATGGTTTACATTTACCGCAACACCGGCATGAACGCGGTCCTCACCGACAAGTCCATGCTCTATGTCATGGCTGAGGCTCTGGCCAACATCTTCAAGGGCGCTTACATCATCATCGCTCCGATCATCGGCGTGCTCGGCGCCTTCATGTCCGGCTCCAACACCGTCTCCAATACGCTGTTTGCCGGTCTGCAGTTCCAGACCGCGCAGCTCGTGAAGATGAGCCCGGTGCTGATCGTCGCCCTGCAGAACATCGGCGGCGCCGCCGGCAACATGATCTGCGTGAACAACGTCGTCGCGGCCTGCGCCACCACCGGCACGATGGGCAACGAGGGCAAGATCATCCGCACGAATGCGCTGCCCTGCCTGATCTACTGCATCATCGCCATTCTGGTGCTCGGCGGCCTGATCGTCGCGGGCGTCGATCCGCTTGGCCTGGTCGAGCTGTCCGGCTGATCCTAACTGATTTTTGCACCACAGGGACATTTCTGCCCCTGTGGTGACATGCGTGTTAATCATAAGAAAAGAAACGGAGAAAGTATTCGGAGGTATAAATTATGATTCATCTTTCTTTTGAGCAGGAAAAAAAGCTGATCCGCGGCATGTGCAAGGCGCTGAACGTCGAAGAGATCGACGCCCACTACCTCTCTGAGGTCGTCACGCACTCCGACTTTACCGGCACCTATTCCCACGGCCTGTCCCGTCTGTGCATCTATCTGCGCCAGTACATGGCCGGCGCTCTGATTCCGCAGCCTGAGTTCAAGTGTGTGAGCGACAAGGACGCCTCCCTCGCCTTTGACTGCGGCGGCGGCTCCGGCATCGCGGCGGTGAACCGCGTATATGACGAGGTGCCCAAGCGCGCGAAGAAGTACGGCGTGGCCGCCGGCGTGGGCCGCAGCAGCGCCAACATCGGCTGCGGCGCCTACTATGGCCACCGCATGGCGGAGGACAACATGATCGGTATTGTTGTCTCCAACACCTATCCCTGCCAG
>JAZQDI010000009.1:0-5660 GCA_045546715.1 Oscillospiraceae bacterium
GATGGCCTTGATGCCGGTCTGCAGCGGGACAGACACGGGCTGGCGGTTCAGGACGCTCGGCGCCGGGCTCTCGATGGCGCGGTGCTCCGTTGCCTCGATGGGGCCGCGGCCGTCCACGGGACGGCCCAGCGCATCGACCACGCGGCCGATCATGCAGTCGCCGACGGGAACCTCAATGATGCGGCCCGTGCGGCGCACGCTCATGCCCTCCTGCACATGCTCGAAGTTGCCGAGCAGGACGACGCCGACGTCGCTGCTGTCGAGGTCCATGACCATGCCGCGAAGATCGCCCGGGAACTCGAGCATCTCGCCGGCCATGACGTCTGCCAGACCGGAGACGCGGCAAATGCCGTCCGACACGCTGACGACCTCGCCCGTCTGGAACACATCGATGGAGGCGTCCGCCTGCGAAAGCTTTTTGCGGATGCCCTCGGCGATGGTCTGGGTCTGGGCATCGCTGCGGCGGGTATTCTGCTCGACGTCCTGCGTCAGACGGTCGAGCGAGTGGGAGAGCGTGCCGTCATAGACGGTGTCTCCGATGCGCATGCGCACGCCGCCGATGAGATCCTTGTCCACCTCGTTGTGGCAGGAGATGAAGGTCTCGCAGATGATCTGCGTGAGCTTCTTCATTTCCTCATCCGTGAGGGGTTCGGCGCTGGAGATATTGATATCCAGTTTCTTTAATTCGTTCATATTCAAAATATCACTGGGCATTGCTGCCACCAATTCCTTGATCTGTTCGATAAAGCTGTCTGTGAGTCCCTGACGGGCAGGGGCAAAGCGGTCTTCCTTCAGCGTCTCGCCCGCAGCGGCGGCCACGCGGCGCACCGTCTCGGCGCGGACACGCGCCTCCATGTCGGCGCGAAGCTGCGCCTCGGACTGCTCGGCGGCCAGCTTCAGGGCGCCGACCTCCTCGGCTCTCGCGCTCTCGGCGGCGATGCTGCCCTCCTTCGCGCGCTGCTCTGCCTCGCGGAGCATGTCCGCGCGCTCGGTCTCCGCCTGACGGTTCGCCTCGGCAATGTCAGTCGAGAGGCGCTCGGCGTCGGCGCGGGCGTCGTCCGCACTCTTGAGATCCGCCTCGATCTGCTCCCGGCGGGAGCGGAACATTTTGGGGATCATCTTGCGCAGCAGGAAGAAGAGCGCGCCGAAGAGGATCAGGAAGTTGATCAGACTATAGAGAAATTCCTTCCACATAACCCGATCACCTCGCTTCCTTCAAAAGCGCGCCGGTGAGCACATCCACCAGCTGCGGCAGCTCCTGCTCCAGCTCGGCGCTCACGGCGGTCTCCTCGGCAGCGAGGGCGGCGCGCACATCCTTCATGGACTGCGCGGACGCCTGCTTCGCGGCGGTGATGGCCTCGGCTCTCGCCTTTTCATCGGCGGACTTGGCCTGCTGCAGGATGGCGCCCGCCTGCTGGGCGGTCTCGCGCTTGGCCTGCTGCAGGGCGGCGGCGTTTTCATCCTTCGCCTGCCGCGCCTCACGGCCGGCGGCCAGTCCCTCGTCCACGTTCGCGCGTCTGGCGTCCATGACCTTAAGGATCGGCTCGAGGAGCAGTTTTTTCAGCACAAACAGCAGCACGAAAAAGCAAAGGATCGTCCAGATCAGTTCTGAAACGTTAATGCTCAAAACGTGTGCCCTCCAATCCGATTTTTAGATCTTGCCGATCAGCATGAAGGCGATCAGCAGGCCGTAGATCGTCAGAGCCTCCATCAGCGCCATGGCGATGATCATGGTGGAGCGGATGTTGCCGGCAGCCTCGGGCTGACGGGCAATGGCCTCCATGGCCTTGGACGCGGCGATGCCCTGACCGATGCCGGGGCCGATGGTACTCAGCGCGACGGCGAGCGCCGCGGCGAGCGCGATAATAGCAGATGCAGACATGATAGTTTCCTCCTAATTGATATCTGTAATTTTATTTGCTTTGCAATTTCTTAGCGGAAAGGGGAAATTTTACTCCTCCTCGCCCGTGGCCTCGGCGATGTAGATGCTCAGCAGCATCGTGAACACCACCGCCTGAATGAGGCAGAAGAGCAGGCTCAGCACGTGCATGACGATCGGCAGACCGATGGGCAACAGCGCGCCCATCTGCTCAGAGACCATCTCCTCGCCGTAGAGGTTGCCGTAAAGTCGAAGCGCGAGCGAAAACGGGCGGACGACCTGCTCAATGAGATTGAGCGGCAGCATGATGATGATGGGCTTTAAGAACGTGAGCAGGTAGTGGCCCAGACCCTGTCGCCGGATGCCGATCGTGTGCGTGGTGAAAAACGCGACGATGGCGAGACCCGCCGTGACAGACAGGCACGCCGTGGGCACCGCGAAGACGCTGCCCGCGCCCGGAAGCAGACCGGAATAGTTCGCCACGACGATGAAGATGAAATACGTCGCCATAATGGGGAAATAACGTCTCGCGTTCTCCGCGCCCATGATGCCGCCGAAGAAATCCAGCAGCTTCTCCACGGCCATCTCCGCCATATTCTGCAGCTTTCCGGGCCGCTCCTTGAGGTTGCGCGTGGCAAGGAAGCTCACCACCGCCAGCACCGCGATGATCACCCACATGGTGACGACCGTCTTTGTGACCTCAAGCGGGCCGATGCTGAACAATACGTTCGAAGTTTCTTCCAAGATCACTCACCTCCCTCAGAATCGTCCCGCGGCGCGGGACGGGATTCCATTTCCTTTCTCATTTCCTTCGTAAGAAGCCAGACGAAAAACACATTGCCGACGGCAAGACCTGTGGCCGTGCCGAGGAGCGTGGCATAAAACGGCAGAGGCACGAGATGGCGCGTGAAGAACACCACGGCGAGCGCCGCAACATTCACGAACGAGCGGGCCAGATTCGTCGCGGCAACGGCCGAGAGCCCGTCTCCCCCGTTTTTCTTCACGGCGGCTTTCGTGATGCGCATGTTGAGATAGCCGAAGATCATGCCGAACACGATTCCCAGCACCGCGCCGAGCACATATTGCCCCGTGCTGAATGGTCCGTTCAAGTCCCGTCACCTCCATCCATTTTCGTCAAAGGGTACAGAAAAATACATAATAACTATACCATGTACAGTCACAGTTGTCAAAACCCAAGCAGAGCTTTTTTCCGAAATGTTGCAGGGGCAAAAAATCGCAGGCTCTGTCGCTTTTCCCCTGACTTTACAGGTATAGCACGAATTAGGCGCGGCGGTAAGCTACATTTTGCGACATGTGTCACCTTTTCGGATCAGCCGCGCACATTCCGCAGAGCAAAAGATGATCGAAAATTTAAACGCAAATGGCAGATGTTCCTCTTTGCAAGCGGATAAAAAACGTATATAATAGTTTTGTATCATCTGGAGGAACCATATGAAAGTCATTTACGCAAAAGCATACGCAAAACTGAATCTCTCGCTGGACGTGCTCTCGAAGCGGCAGGACGGCTATCACGATCTGTGCATGATCATGCAGAGCGTGGCGCATCATGATGATGTGAGCATCCTGCTGAATATGGACGGGCAGTTTTCCGCCCGGACCGACCGGCGCTATCTGCCGAACGACGAGCGGAACATCGCACTCAAGGCGGCGCGCGTCTTTCTCGAGGCCACCGGCCACAGCGACATGGGCGCGAGCGTGCATCTGCGCAAGCGAATCCCCGTCTGCGCGGGTCTCGGCGGCGGCTCATCGGATGCAGCGGCGGTGCTGCGCGCGCTCAACGAGCATTTTGGGAAGCCGCTCTCCCTCTCTGAGCTGGAGACGCTGGGGCTGCAGCTGGGCATGGACGTGCCCTACTGCGTGGCGGGCGGCACAATGCTCGCCGAAGGGCGCGGCGAGGTGCTCACGCCGCTCACGCCCATGCCGGAGACGGACGTCGTGATCTGCAAGCCGGACTTCCCCATTTCCACGCCGGAGCTGTTCAGTCGGATCGACAGCCGGACCAGCCGCTGCCGCCCGGACACCGCCGGTTTGTGCGCCGCGCTCGCCTGCGGCGACATGAAGGGGCTCGGTCAGCGCATGTTCAACGTGTTTGAAGACGTGCTCGACCGCAGAGCCGCAGATATCAACAATATCAAGAGCACGCTGCTCGGCTTCGGCGCTTACGGCGCCGCCATGAGCGGCACGGGTTCGGCGGTATTCGGCATCTTCCCGGACGCCGACAGCGCCAAATGGGCGGCGGACAGTCTCCGCCCCCTGCACCGGGAGACCTACGCCACAAAGACGATCTCCCGGCTGGATGTTTGAAGAAAAAAATCGATACAGGAGGAAATTATGCAGCAGTATGTCTCGCGCCGCTTTGTCGTCGCATTTATGATTCTGGTGTTGCTGCTGGCCATGGTATTCGGCCTGGTGCAGTGCGGCATGGAACACAAGGCAAACAAACCCGACAGCGCGGCAAATGCCCCCGCTGAGGAGGGCAGCGCGGAGCTCGCCGCGGCAACGCCGGAGGCCACCCCGACGCCGAAGCCCTCAAAGGATCCCTATGACGCGGTGAAAAACTACTGGTCCGAGAGCCAGCTGACGCAGGCATGGGGCCCGGATCAGGTCGTGGAGCATCTGTTTTTCCACCCGATCATCGCCTATCCGAAGTACGCGTTTTATGAGAGCAGCGCGTCCGAGTCGCAGCGGCTGGGTCTGGACGACTGGATGGTCACAGTCGATGAATACAACAAGATTCTTCAGAGCGTCTATGACAGAGGCTATATCCTCGTGGCCATGGAGGACGTCTGGAGCGAGGTGACCGACGAGAGCGGCACGCACATGGTGCGAAACACACTCATGCTCCCTGAGGGGAAAAAGCCGCTCGTCATCTCCTTTGACGATGTGAACTACTACCCCTATATGCTCGAGGAGGGCTTCACCTCCAAGCTCGTGGTGGGCGACGACGGTGAGATCTGGGCCGAGTGCATCGACCCCTACACGAAGGAGACCTTCCTCACGCAGGATCTCGACGCAACCCCGATTCTCGACAAGTTCGTCTATGAGCACCCGGATTTCTCCCTCAACGGCGCCAAGGCCATCTTCTCCCTGACGGGGTATGAGGGCATTCTCGGCTACCGCACGCAGATCGACTCTGAGATTCCCGCCGGAACGGAGCAGGAATATGAGGCCAACCGCCAGAAGGAGATCGAGGCCGTCAAGCCCGTGATCGAGCGTCTGAAGGAGACCGGCTGGACCTTCGGCAGTCACACCTGGGGCCACATCAATCTCGCCCAGACCAGCACGGATCTCGGCTGGGTGCAGAAGGACACGGAAAAGTGGCTCAATGAGGTCGGCTCGCTCGTCGGCCCGACGACGATCCTCTTCTACCCCCACGGCGCAAGACCGGACGGCGACGACTGGCACACCACCGGCCCGAAGTTCCAGTATCTGCATGACAAGGGCTTCCGCATCTTTGCGAGCGTCGGTGTAAACTCCTTCTCGTATATCAAGCAGGACATTTCCCCCGTCATCTGCGACCGGCCCCACCCCGACGGACCCACGCTGCGCAGCGGCGCCTGCATCCCGGAATACAGCAAGTTCTATGACACCTATGAGGTGTTTGACCCGATCCGCCCGGATTTGGGGAATACGTGGCCCTCGTCGTGATGGGCTCATTCCATTACGCAGCCGCGGGATAGGAAAAACCAAGTCGGAGGCCAAGCGGTCTTAGGAAGACAATGACTAGACCCAACTCCTTGGCTCACAGAACGACATGGCT
>JAZQDI010000010.1:0-2966 GCA_045546715.1 Oscillospiraceae bacterium
GGGGAGTAGACGGCCTCATCGCGCAGCAGACGCACGTCCTCGACCTTGTTGTTGGAGGCGGCGTCCATCTCCACCACGTCCATGACCGTGCCGTCGTCAATGCCGCGGCAGGCGGCGCAGCGGTTGCAGGGGTTGCCGTCCACCGGGTTTTCGCAGTTGACCGCCTTGGCGAGAATCTTGGCGCAGGTGGTTTTGCCGGTGCCGCGCGTGCCGATGAAGAGATAGGCGTGGCTGAGCCGATCTGTGCGGACCTGATTCTTCAGCGTCTCCGTGATATGCTCCTGGCCTACCACGTCGTCAAAAACCTGCGGCCGCCATTTTCTGTATAGGGCTTGATACATAGCTTCACCCCCAACTCTCAGCAGAGTGATTAAAATAGATCCACTCTGTTCTTGCCCGCATGGGGCGGGTTTGGGAGGGGATGGGATTCCCCTCCCAATCAATTTTAATCAGTTCCGATGCGAAGCATCGGATGGCACACATTCTTTCGATTCGTTTTTGATCGAATCGAAAGAATGTAGTCCTTGACAAGACTGCACACCCGCCTTTGCATAGCCGACACATCCGTTACCACAGCAGCCGGCTCAGACCCGGTGGACCCACGGCACACGGAGAGACCCGCTTAATGCTGCTCGGTTCCCCGCCTGACATGGTTCACGGGGCTCCGTTGCGCGGGGCCGGATCATCAACACCACTTACTGCGGTCAGACGACACATCGACTATCCGGGGGCGGGAATTCATCCCTGCTGTAGCGGATTGCAGGTTACAGGGCACCGCTAGCTCCCCAACTAGTGCAGCCTTGTCAAGGACTACATCAACGTATTTTACACTATTTTGCCCGGAATGGCAAGAGAAAAATACCGCCCCGGAAAATACCGGAGCGGTCATGGATTCACTTGCCCAGATAGCTGGTCAGCAGTTCCTGCAGCAGTTCATCCCGGTCCAGACGGCAGATCATGCTTCTGGCGCCGTTGTAGTTGGTGATGTAGGTCGGGTCTTCCGAGAGAATGTATCCGACCAGCTGATTAATGGGATTGTATCCCTTGACAACCAGGGCGTTATACACGGAAGAAAGGGTCTCTTTCATCTCGGTCCGGCTGTCGATGGCAGCGAATTTTTTGGTCTGATCTCCCATGTTTACACCTCCGTGTTCTTTTATGAATTAGTATAGGAAAACTCCTGTATATTATAACAGAAAAAATGAATCTGTAAAGAGAAAAATTTGCGAAATATGAAAAAAAGTTACGAAAATAAGGAAAATCGGCGAATTTTTCGCCGATTTTCCGTTTTCGGCTCAGCGCATCACTGCGTTATAGGCTTTTTTCAGCGCCTCCAGCACCGAGGTGACGATCTCCTCCGCGTGGTCATCGGTGAGCGTCTGGTCGTCGCTGCGCATGGCGAGCGAGAAGGAAACGCTCTTCTGACCTTCGGGAATCGGCGCGCCGGTATAGACGTCGAAGAGACGGCAGTCGCGCAGCAGCTCGCCGCCGGCCATGCGGATGCAGGCCTGAAGCATTGCCACGGGAATGTCGGCCGCGCAGGTGACGGAGATGTCTCTCGTCACGGCGGGGAAGCGGGGCAGCGGCTGATACACCGGCGTGCCGCCGCGGTTTTCCAAAATCGCGTCCAGCCACAGCTCAGCGGTATAGAGCTCCGCGTCCACGCCGTAGTTTCCGGCGACCAGCGGGTGCAGCTGACCCATCACGCCGAGGCATTCCTCGCCCGCGTACACCGCAGCGCAGCGGCCGGGATGGTAGGAGGGATTGCCGGTTTCCGCGCGGAAGGAAACGTTCTCCACGCGCATGCCGGAGAGAATGGCCTCCACGCAGCCCTTCATAGCGAAGAAATCCATGTCCTCGCCGTAAGCGCCGAGACAGAGCACCTTCGGCTCGTCGGCCATGCCGTCCTCTCTGGGGAAGTAGACCTTGCCCAGCTCATAGAGCTTTACAGACGCGTTGCGGTAGTTGTAGTTGCGGGTCAGAATCTCCAGCATGCTGGGCAGCACCGTGGTGCGCATGATGGAGGTGTCCTCGCCGAGCGGGTTGAGAATCTTCAGACTTCTGCGCAGCGCGGAGGATTCCGGCATGCGGATCTTGTCATAGTAGCTGGGGCTGATGAAGGAATAGGTGATGATCTCGTCAAAGCCCAGCGTCCGCGCAAGCTGACCGAGCTTGCGCTCGCCATTCTGGCGGTCGCTGTAGCCGCCGGTAGTGGTCTCGCCGCGCATGAGCGTGTTGGGAATGGCGTTGTAGCCGAAGAAGCGGGCGACCTCCTCGGCGATGTCGGAGTAGTGCTCCACGTCGCCGCGCCAGGAGGGGACGATGATCGTGTCGCCCTCGAGCGTAAAGCCGAGACTCAGAAGAATCCGGCGCATTTCCTCCTCGGACACGTCCGTGCCGAGCAGCTTGTTGATCTTCTCCGGCTCGAGCTTCACGGTCTTTGCCTCGATGGGGTTGGGAACGACGTCGATCGTGCCCTGCAGCACCTCGCCGCAGCCGAGCAGCTCCACGAGCTCGCAGGCGCGGTCCACGGCCTCCACGGTGCCCATCGGGTC
The DNA here is from genome assembly GCA_045546715.1 of Oscillospiraceae bacterium. Lineage (GTDB taxonomy): Bacteria > Bacillota > Clostridia > Oscillospirales > Oscillospiraceae > CAG-103. The sequence continues at coordinate 2,556 of JAZQDI010000010.1, forward strand.
AAGCCCCTTCTCGAAGCGGCCGGAGGCCTCTGTGCGCATGCCGAGCGCGGCAGCCGTGCGGCGCACGCTGGGCCCGTTGAAGTTCGCGCTCTCAAACACGACCATGGCCGTGTCGCCCACGATCTCGGAGTTCGCGCCGCCCATCACGCCGGCGAGGGCGACGGGCTTCGTTTCGTCGCAGATGGCGAGCATGGAGGGATTCAGCGCTCTGGCGTTGCCGTCGAGCGTCTCGATGCTCTCGCCGTCGCGCGCGGTGCGCACGATGATCTGCTTGCCGCCGATGCAGCTGAAATCAAACGCGTGCATGGGCTGACCATACTCGAGCATGACATAGTTCGTGATGTCCACGATGTTGTTGATCGGACGCACAAGTCGGATCGTAGCCATGTCGTTCTGTGAGCCAAGGAGTTG
>JAZQDI010000011.1:0-20421 GCA_045546715.1 Oscillospiraceae bacterium
ATCGGCATGGAGGAGATCGGCGAGGGCGTCGAATGGAAGCACGATCAGGCGTTCGAGCCGCTGGGACTCGGGATCGACACCACGCTCAATTCCGTCGGCAGCCATAAGCTCCGCTCCGGCCCGCACGGCGAAGATCATATGTATAACCCGCTCACGATCAAGCTTCTGCAAAAGGCTGCCCAGGAGGGCGATTATGCAGCGTTCAAGCAGTATACCGCCCGTGTGGACAACCTAGAAGTGCCGCACACGCTCCGCGGCCTGCTGGATGTGAAAAAGGATCCGAACGGCGGCATCCCCATGGACGAGGTCGAGCCGGTCGAGTCGATTGTGAAGCGCTTCAAGACCGGCGGCATGAGTTATGGCTCCATCTCACAGGAGGCGCATGAATGCCTCGCAATTGCCATGAACACACTCGGAGGAAAATCAAATTCCGGTGAGGGCGGGGAGCGGCCCGACAGGCTTTCTGATCCCTTGCGCTGCTCTGCCATCAAGCAGATTGCCTCCGGTCGCTTTGGCGTCACGAGCGCATATCTCAACAGCGCGCAGGAGCTGCAAATCAAAATGGCGCAGGGTGCCAAGCCCGGAGAGGGCGGACACCTGCCCGGCAGCAAGGTCTATCCCTGGATCGCCAAAACCCGCTATTCCACGCCCGGCGTGGCGCTCGTGAGCCCGCCGCCGCACCATGATATCTATTCCATCGAGGATCTGGCGCAGCTGATTTTCGATCTGAAAAACGCCAACCGCCGCGCCCGCATCAGCGTGAAGCTGGTGTCCGAGGCTGGCGTCGGCACGATTGCCTGCGGCGTGGCCAAGGCGGGGGCGCAGGTCGTGCTCATCTCGGGCTATGACGGCGGCACCGGCGCCGCGCCCGGCTCGTCGATTCACGACGCGGGGCTCCCGTGGGAGCTCGGCGTTGCCGAGGCGCACCAGACCCTTGTGAAAAACGGACTGCGCGAGCAGGTCGTCATCGAGACGGACGGCAAGCTCATGACCGGGCGCGACGTCGCCGTGGCGTGTATGCTCGGCGCGGAGGAGTTCGGCTTTGCCACGGCGCCGCTCGTCACGCTCGGCTGCTGCATGATGCGCGTGTGCAATCTTGATACCTGTCCCGTCGGCGTCGCAACGCAGAATCCCAAGCTCCGCGAGCGCTTTGCGGGAAAGCCTGAATATGTCATGAATTTCATGCGCTTTGTCGCGCAGGAGCTGCGCGAATTTATGGCTGCCGCCGGTGTGCGCACGGTGGATGAGCTTGTCGGCAGAAGCGATCTGCTTGAGGTACGCCAGAAGCGAATCACCCACCGCGCAGAGACGGTCGATCTCTCGGCACTGCTCGTGAACCCCTATGGCGAGGAGGTGCCCCACTTCGCGCCGGAGGCGGTGTATAACTTCAAGCTTGAGGAGACCAAGGACTGCGCCGTGCTCCTGAAAAAGCTCGGCAAGTCGCTCAAAACCGCGAAAAAGGGCAGGCTGGAGCTCGACGTCTCCAGCACGGACCGCACCTTCGGCACGCTCTTCGGCAGCGAGATCACCCGCACCTGCGGCGAGACGCTGCCCGAAAACAGCTATGTGATCACCTGCCATGGCGGCGGCGGACAGTCCTTCGGCGCGTTTATCCCGCAGGGACTCACGCTCCGTCTGGAGGGCGACAGCAATGACGGCTTTGGCAAGGGACTCTCCGGCGGCAAGCTCGCTGTCTATCCCCCGAAGGGCAGCCCCTTCCGCGCGGATGAAAATATCATCGTCGGCAACGTCGCTCTCTATGGCGCGACGAGCGGCGAGGCCTTCATCGCCGGCGTCGCGGGCGAGCGCTTCTGTGTGCGCAACTCCGGCGCGACGGCAGTGGTTGAGGGCGTGGGCGACCACGGCTGCGAGTATATGACCGGCGGCGTCGCCGTCATTCTCGGCAGCACGGGCAAAAACTTCGCGGCCGGCATGTCCGGCGGCGTGGTCTATGTCCTCGATGAGGCGCATGACCTCTATACCCGCCTGAACAAAACCGGTCTCGTCATGACCACGCTCTCCGAGCGCGAGGACATTGCGCAGCTGCGCGCCCTGCTGGAAAAGCACGCCAAAGAGACCGGATCGGTCAAAGCGAAGACGATTCTCGCCGATTTCGAGGCGTACATCCCCGCATTCAAGAAGATCATCCCCAAGGACTATGCGAAGATGGTAGACGCCATCGCTTCGCTGCAGGCCCGGGGCAAGAGCCGGGAAGAGGCTGAGATCGAGGCCTTCTTCCAGGCCGTCAGACACTGAAAGGAGGGGCACAATCATGGGAAAACCAACCGGATTTCTGGAATATGACCGCTGTGAAAACGGCGTGCGCCCCCCGCTGGAGCGCATCTGCGACTGGGAGGAGTTTCACATCCCGGCGAGCGACGCCGTGCGCCGCGAGCAGGGCGCGCGCTGCATGAACTGCGGCGTGCCGTTCTGCCAGGCGGGCGTAATCTTCGACGGAAAACAGCTCGGCTGCCCGCTGCACAATCTCATCCCCGAGTGGAACGACATGGTCATGGACGGAAACTATGACCACGCCCTCGCGCGGCTTTTGAAAACGAACAACTTCCCGGAGTTCACCGGCCGCGTCTGCCCCGCCTTCTGCGAGCAGGCGTGCACCTGCGGGCTGTATGATTCGCCCGTCACGGTGCATGACAATGAGCGCGCCATCATCGAGCATGCCTTCCTGCACGGCGTCATGAAGCCGCGCTTTACCGACCACGCCTCCGGCAAGCAGGTGGCCGTCATCGGCTCCGGACCTTCGGGTCTCGCCGTGGCCGATCAGCTCAACCACCGCGGCCACAGCGTCACCGTGATCGAAAAGCACCCGCGCGCCGGCGGCATCCTCACCTACGGCATCCCGAATATGAAGCTGCCAAAGAACATCGTGCAGCGGCGCATCGATCTGATGACGGATGAGGGCGTCACCTTCGTCACCGGCGTGGACGCGTCGAATCCCGAGATTGCGCAGCGGCTCTCCCGCGAATATGACGCGGTGGTGCTCTGCTGCGGTTCTGAGGAGCCGCGCGCCATCGGCGTGGACACGGCTGGCGTCTCCGGCGTGTACTACGCCATGGACTTTCTCCATGCCGCCGTGGATCGGCAGCTCTTCGGCGCCGCCCCGTCTGTTCCGACGGCGGAGGGACAGCGGGTCGTCATCATCGGCACGGGCAACACCGCGAGCGACTGTGTTGCCACGAGCATCCGCCAGGGCTGCGAGAGCGTCCTGCAGCTCGTGCGCCGCGGCCGGGAGGACTATCTCGACGCCGCCGGAAACCTCCCGCAGGACTATGCCCAACAGGAGGCGGAGGCGAAATTCGGCGCCGATCCCCGCGTTTTTGCCCAGAGCGTCGCCGCGCTGCGAACGGACGAAAAGGGGAACCTCATCTCCATCGTCACCAAATCGGACGACGTCATTCCCTGCACCCTGCTCATCGGCGCGACCGGCTTTGCCGGCTGCCGCGCAGATGTGTGCGAAGCCTTCGGCGTGGAGCGTGAGCGCACCGTCAAGACGGAGAAAGGCCGCTTCCAGACGAGCGTGCCGCACATCTTCACCGCCGGCGACATGCACCGGGGCCAGTCTCTCGTCGTACACGCCATCGCCGAGGGCCGCGCCTGCGCCGTGGAGGTGGACAAATTCCTGATGGGATATACCAATCTGGTGTAAAAGCTGAAAGTGAAGCGTGGAGCGTGGAGATACCGAAATCTCCACGCTCCACGTTTGCGTGTTCTGTTCTTCAAATTCCGCTCTCACAGAATCCCTCTGTTCATCTTCATGCGTAAAATGCGCAGAACGCTCTCGTCAATGCGTTCTTCCGTGAGCGCGCCGTCTTCCACGGCCTGCTCCAGCGCCTGCACCGTGCCGGGCACGTCCTCGATCTCCAGCAGGAGATCAGCTCCGGCAGCGAGACATTTGACGGCCTTCTCGCCGTCGCTCCAGGCGCCGGCGGCCTTCATCTGCAGACTGTCCGTGATGATCACGCCGTCAAAGCCCATCTCCTCGCGCAGCAGATCGGTCAGAATCGCGCGGCTCATCGTGGCGGGCTCCCTGTCCACCGCGGTCACGGTGAGATGGCCGACCATGACCATGTCCGCGCCGGCCGCAATTCCGGCGGCAAAGGGCTTTAAGTCCTCGTCCTTCAGCTGCGCAAGCGATTTCGTCACGACCGCCGCCTCCACATGGGAGTCCGTGGTCGTGCAGCCGTGGCCGGGGAAGTGCTTGAGGCAGCAGAGCACGCCGCCGTCCCGGAAGCCGCGCACCGCCGAGGCGACGAGCTCCGCCGCCTGATCATAATCGTCGCTGTAGGCGCGGTTTCCGATCACGTCATTTTCCTTTACGGACCAGACGTCCGCCACCGGGGCGAAGTCGGTGTTGAAGCCGAATCGGGTCAGATCCTGCGCAAGAATCCACGCGTTTTCGTAAGCGACCTGTGTGCCCTCGTTTCGATAGGAATACATGTTGTTCAGCTTTGTCGTGCCGACCGTCGTCATCAGCCGCGCCACGCGCCCGCCTTCCTCGTCCACGGCGAGAAGGAGCTGCTGGTTTCCCGCGCGCTGGAGGTCTCTCGTGAGCGCGGAGAGCTGCTCGGCCGTCTTGATGTGCTCGCCCGCGAGCAGAAATCCCGCCACCGGGTATTCTTCCATCGCCTCGCGCAGCGCATCGTCCACGACCGTGAGCGCGCTGCGGTTTACGAGCATCTGCGGTTTTACAATCATGAGCTGGCAGAGCTTTTCGCGCAGCGTCATTTCTGCGAGCATGGTCTCTGCCTCGTCCGGCTCGGGCTCCGGCGTCATGGCTGCCGCCGCGGCGGGCTCCGGCGGTTCCGGCGCCGGGGTGCCGATGCTCAGAAGGCGCAGCAATACCAGCCCTGCCAGAATCACGACCAGCAGCGCCACCAATACCCACGGTACCGGGGAAATTCCCCGCAGCTCTTCTCGTTTCATAGTAATTCCATTTTACCGCACAGCCCGGCAAAAAGCAACAGAAGATGATTCTGCTGTTGCATTCCGCCGCGTTGACAAGGCGGGAGGATTTCGCTATAATTTGAGCATCTCAAAAGAAACTGACCGACAAAGGACGGTAACCATTTTATGAGCAAAATCGGAGCCGCGATCCTGAATCTGATCGATCGCTTTTTCAAAAAACCGGTGCACCCCTTCAACCTCCGCAACGAGTCTGACATGTCCTACGCCGACTGGCAGTATGAAAAGGGCGCGGACACGCTGAAGTTCTATCTCGAGCGCTACACCGTCGAGGACATGTTCCGGGATAAGCGCGTTGTGGACTTCGGCTGCGGCGAGGGCGGCAAGACCGTGTATTATGCCTCGCTCGGCGCGAAGGACGCCACCGGCATCGACATTTTCCCCGAGTATGCCGAGCAGTCCATGCGCTTTGCCGAGAAAAAGGGCTGCCGCAACTTCCGCTTCCTGCTGGGCAACGCCGCGGATCTCGACCTGCCGGACAATACGTATGACACCGTGATCATGAACGATTTCATGGAGCATGTCTCCGTGCCGGAGGAGGCGCTGCACGAGGCGCTGCGCATTCTGCGCCCGGGCGGGCGCGCCTTCATCAATTTCCCGCCGTATTACCATCCCTACGGCGCGCATCTGTCCGATGCGATTGCCATGCCTTGGGTGCATGTGTTCTTCTCCGAGCAGACCATGATCGAGGTCTACAAGGACCGCGTGAAGGACCTGCCCGACGCGGCTGACCGCATTGCCCTGCGCTTTACGCGCGGCGCGGACGGGAAGGATCACCTGACCTATATCAACAAAATGACCATCCGCCGCTTCGAGGGCATCCTCGACCGTCTGGGCATTGAGCCGGAGTATTATCACCATACGCCGCTGCGCCCCTGGATGGCGCCGCTTGCGAAGCTGCGTCTTTTCCGCGAGCCGCTGAACAAGATGGTCACGATCGTAATCCGCAAGCCGTAATCTGTCAAAAACCGCCGGTTCTCCGGCGGTTTTTCTGCAAGGAGGGAACCTTATGCCGCTCAAAGCCTACCGCCGTCTCTTTCGGGACGATACTGCCCTTCCGCTGCCGCCCGGCCGCGTGCGCATGACCTTTTTCGGCACGACCACCTGGCTGCTCGACGACGGCGAGACGCAGCTGCTGCTCGACGCGCATCTCACGCGGCCGCGTCTTGCGGCCATGCTCTTTGCCGGGCTTAAAACAGACGCCGCCTTTGTCGACGAGGTGCTCCGCCGCCGGCCCATGAACCGTCTCGCCGCGATTTTCGTCTCGCATACGCACTATGACCATGTGCTCGACGCGGCGTATCTCGCCTCCACCACCGGCGCCGTGCTCTGCGGCTCGCGCTCGGCGGTGAATGTCGGGCTCGGCGGCGGCATTGCGCCCGATCGTCTGCGGCAGTTTTCAGCGGGGGAGACCCTCCGCTTCGGCGCTTTCGCCGTCACAATTCTGCCCTCGATCCACTCAAAGCCGAACCGCTTCAACGACGATCTCGGCGTGGAGATCACCCGCCCCCTCGCGCAGCCTGCCCGCAAGCGGGACTATACTGAGGGCGGCTCGTTTGATTTTCTCATCCGCCACGGAGCGGATACGCTTCTCGTCCGTCCCAGCTGCAACTATATCCCCGGCGCGCTGCAGGGCGTGCGCGCCGACACGATGCTCCTCGGCATCGGCGCGATGGGGAAGGAGGATGCCGCGTTTATGGACGCCTTCTGGGACGAGACGGTGAAAACCGTGGACGCAAAGCGCCTGATTCCCATCCATTGGGACAATTTCTTCCGCCCGCTGTGCGCGCCGCTATTCCCGCAGATACGCCTGGCCGACAATGTGCCCCGCAGTCTGGAATATCTGATCGCGCGTTGTGCCGAAGAAAACCGGAGCCTGGAGCTGGTGGACGCCTTTGCTTCCGTCATTTTGTAGAAAAATTCCATCCTGAACACTTCACGCTTGCAGAATGCTGAACAGTGTGTTAAAATTACAATAGCATAAATTTTAACAAAGGAGCGATTCTCATGCATGAAAACGTAATTTTCTGCTGGTCCGGCACAGGCAACTGTCTGGACATGGCCAAGAACATCGCCAAGGGCATGGGCGGGGCGGACATCATCTCCCTGCGCAAGGCGCCCACGGTCACGGATGTTCGCAGCGCCAGGCGCGTGGGCTTTGTGTTCCCATGTCATGGCGGCGGCGCCCCGGTGGACTTCCTGGAGCACGCGAAAATGCTGCAGGTGGACAAGGGCAGCTATGTCTTTGCCGTGAGCCAGTCGGCGAGCTATCCCGGCACGGGTCTGGCCGAGCTCAACAAGATCATCCCCCTGAGCTACTGGAAGGCCGTCACTCATCAGTGCACCTGCATCTGGCTCTTCCCGCACTTCGTGCAGGTTCCGCCCATCGGTGCCAAGGCTGCGCAGAAGCGCTCCGAGCATCTCTCCAAGAAGATTGCCAGGGACGTTATGGCGCAGAAGCTGTCGAAGAAAGATCCCGGCGCCTTCTTCCTGAACGCCGCCGAGAACGCCGCCTGGCCCACGATCCTGAAGCTCAAGGCCAAGAAGTTCAAGGTCAGCGACAAGTGCGTTGGCTGCGGTCAGTGCGCCAAGATCTGCCCCCGCGGCAACATTGAGATCAAAAACGGCAAGGCCAGCATCGGCACCAACTGCGTCGGCTGCCTCGGCTGCCTGCAGTATTGCCCGCAGAAGGCCATCAGCCTCGGCAAGATTACGGACAAGCGCGAGCACTATGTGAACGCGAAGGTCACCGTCGCGGAGCTGACGCAGGACGTTCTGCACGTGTAACAGGCAAAGAAGGCGCGCCGGGACGGCGTGCCTTCTTCCCATATGCGCGGCGGTATTACCTTTTTGCACGCTCTGTTAAAAAATTTACAAAAAGTTCAGATTTTTTGTGCTATAATACCTCTTTGCTAATCTATGATTGGAAAGGAGGCAGATGATGGAAGACAAGAAAACCACGTTCATGTACCGGGTTTTGCGCTGGCTGGTTCGGCTGTGCTATCCGAAGCCCCGGTTTGCGGGCACGGAGCATCTTCCGGAAGAAGCCTCCATCATCGTCGGAAACCACACGCAGATGAACGGGCCCATCGTGAGCGAGCTCTATTTCCCGGGGAAGAAATACATCTGGTGCGCCGGGGAGATGCTCTCGTGGAAGGACGTGCCGGAATACGCCTTCCGCGATTTCTGGAGTCAGAAGCCAACGTGGACACACCCGTTTTATAAGCTGCTGGCCTATCTCATTACGCCGCTCGCCGTCTGCATTTTCAATAACGCGCATACCGTCCCCGTCTGGCACGACGCCCGATTGCTCTCGACCTTCCGCACCAGCATGCAGCTGCTGGACGAGGGAAATCACCTCATCATCTTCCCGGAGAAGGACGAACACTATAACGCGATCCTCTATCAGTTTCAGGATCGGTTCATCGATATCGCGAAGCTCTACTATAAGCGTACGGGCAAGGCGCTGCAGTTTGTGCCCATGTACATCGCGCCGAAGCTCAAAACGACGGTGCTCGGCGCGCCGATCCGCTTCGATCCCGAGGCGCCCATCGCGGCAGAGCGCGAGCGCATCTGCGCTTACCTCATGGAGGAGATCACCCGCATGGCGAAGCGCCTGCCGGAGCACACCGTGATCCCTTACCGCAACATCCCGAAGCATCTCTATCCCAAAAACACGGACTGAAAGGAGGCCGCGCTCATGTTTCACAGAACGCCCGTGGTGGATTACCGCCAGTTTCGGCTGAACAAGCTCAATACGCCGGAGTTTTCCCATCTCAAGCTTCTGCTGGGCTGGGTGGGCTATTTCCTTCTCTATTTCCTCACGGAAAACCTGATCCCTGCGTCCGCCTGCCATCCGATCCACTGCGCGCTGGATGATATGATCCCGTTTGAGGAGCTGTTCGTCATCGCCTATGTGTTCTGGTATGTGCTCGTCGGTGGGTCGCTGCTGTATTACGCGCTCTATGATATCGACAGCTTCAAGCGCCTGCAGATCTTCATCATCCTCACGCAGGTCATCGCCATGGCGGTCTATATCCTCTATCCCAGCCGTCAGGATCTGCGGCCGGACGTGTTTCCGCGGCACAATTTTCTCACCTGGATTCTGGGCATCATCTACGCCTTCGACACGCCCACCGGCGTCTGCCCGAGCCTCCACGTGGGCTATTCTCTCGGCATCCTCTCCGTCGTGCTCAAGGACCGCGGCGTGCCCCGCTTCTGGAAGGGCGTGCTCGTCTGCGTCGTTATCACGATCTGCTGCGCCGTCTGCTTCGTCAAGCAGCACTCCGCCATGGATGTGCTCGCGGCGCTGCCCATGTGTGCGCTGGTCGAGGCCATTGTCTACCATGACTGGTGGACCGAGCGCCTGCGCGGAAACCGCGTGAAACGAAAAACCGTATAAAAAAAGACCTGCTTTTACAGCAGGCCTTTTGTTTTTTGTTGGCGCCTCGCAGAGTTCGCCGCTCGGAAGTGGCGAATCAGTTCAATTCGTTTTTTCCGGAGCTTTGCCCCGGAAAAAAACCCTGAGACGCGCTGTAGGCGAGTCCTCGCGCCGACCAACCGAGGCAGCGCCGAGGGCGATGGAGCGCGAGTATCTCGTTCAAAGGACGAAACCAAGGTTTCGTCCTTTGAATATTTTATGCGGGCACAGCGCCGCCGGTCGCCTTCTCGACGTAGCGCAGAACGTGCTTCGTCAGACCGGCGCCGAACTTCTCATCGATCTTGATGAGGAAATTGCGGGTCTTGTCGAGCAGCGCGGGATCGCCGTGCCAGTAGCGCATGAGAACCTCGCGGTCTGTGCGGCTGAGCACCTTGGCCACGGCGGACAGAGCCATGTAGATATCGTCGATCTTGCCGAGAATGGGGAACTTGTCCGGGATGACGTCGAAGGGCAGGAAGAAATAAACCACGGAGAACAGGAAGTCCAGCTTCCGCCCGGCGGGAACCTCGCCGTCGAGCATCACGCGCACGAGCATGAAAGCCAGATCCGGCGGTATGGCAATGAGATTGGTGAGCTTGTCGCCCACCTTGGCGGAGATGGCACCGGCCGCTTTGGCGCGGCCCTGCTGATACAGGCGATCGAGCCACATTTCGTTAGCGCTCATAGCGATTCCTCCATTGTTTTCAGTTAGTATGCCGGGTCGCTCCGGCGTTTTTTCTATTATACCCAATTCCCGCCGGACTTGCAACTGTAAACAGAATGTAAAATCAAACGCACGCTATTGACAGCGTGCGTTTGAAGTGCTATTCTGTAGCGTGCATTATCAGATCAGAAAGGGGGCGCGAACATGGAGCAAAGACAGCTTCCGTTCGGCGCGCTCATCAAGCAGCTTTCCACCGAGACCAAAAAGCGGGCAGACTCTGCCCTGCAGGAAAGCGGACTTACGATGACGCAGATGTATTTCCTCGGCGTCCTCTCCCATCAGCCGGATGGTGAGGCGACGCTCAAGGAGCTGGAGCGCCATTTCCGCGTGGCGCAGTCCACCGCCGCGGGCGTGGCCGCGCGGCTGGAAAAGAAGAACCTGGTAGAAAGCGTTCCGGACGAAAACGACCGGCGCGTCAAGCGTGTGCGCATCACCGCCTCCGGTGATGAGACGCTTCGCTGTGCGCTCGAGACGATGCATCGGGGCGAGCAGCAGATCCTCTCGCCGCTGACCGATGACGAGCAGGAGATGCTCCTGACCCTGCTCACCAAAATCAATCAATCCCTTCGGGAGACGAAAGAGGGGTGCTGCCCGTGTCCGTAATCAAATCGCTGCTGGCCCACGTCGGGGAGTATAAGAAGGATTCGATTCTCACGCCGGTGTTTATGGTGCTGGAGGTGACGATGGAGGTGCTCATCCCCTACGTCACGGCCTCCATCATCGATGACGGCATTCAGGCGGGGAACCTGAATCACGTCTTTGCCTATGGCGGACTCATGCTGCTGCTGGCCTTTCTCAGTCTCACGGGCGGCGTGCTCTCGGCGCGCTTCGGCGCCAGCGCCTCCACGGGCTTTGCCAGAAATGTGCGGCAGGCCATGTTTGAAAAGGTGCAGACCTTCAGCTTCTCGAACATCGACAAATTCAGCACCGCCGGTCTCATCACGCGCATGACTACGGACGTGATGAACCTGCAGAACGCATATATGATGATCCTGCGCATCGCAGTGCGCGCGCCGCTCATGCTCATCTTCAGCTTCATCATGTGCTTTGTCATCCACGCGCGGCTGAGTCTCATTTTCCTCGGCGTGATGGCGCTGCTCGCGCTGTTCATGGTGCTCGTCATGCGCAAGACCATCCCCATGTTCACGCAGGTCTTCCAGCGCTATGACGATCTCAATGCCAGCGTGCAGGAAAACGTCTCCGCCATCCGCGTGGTCAAGGCGTTCGTCCGCGAGGACTATGAAAACGACAAGTTTACGAAGGCCGCGACCAATCTCGCGAATCTCTTCATCCGCACCGAGCGGATCATGGTGGCCTTCAGCCCGGTGATGAACCTCGCCGTGTATGGCTGTCTTCTCAGCCTCGGCTGGTTCGGCGCGCACTTCATCGTGCAGGGCTCTCTCACCACCGGCAATCTCACGAGCCTCTTTACCTATGTCATGCAGATGCTCATGAGTCTCATGATGCTCTCCATGATTTTCGTGATGATCACCATGTCCACCGCGAGCGCAAAGCGTATCGCCGAGGTGCTCGAGGAGACGCCCGATCTCAGTGATCCCGCGGCGCCGCTCACCGAGGTGGCGGACGGCAGCATCGACTTTGACCACGTCTGCTTTGCCTATCACAGCGGCAGCGGCGAGGATACGCTTCATGACATCGATCTGCATATCCGCTCCGGCGAGACCATCGGTCTCATCGGCGGCACGGGCAGCGGCAAGTCCACGCTCGTCTCGCTCATCAGCCGCCTTTATGATGTGACGGCGGGCAGCGTGCGTGTCGGCGGCCGCGATGTGCGCGAGTATGACATGGAGGCGCTGAGAAATCAAGTGAGCGTCGTGCTGCAGAAAAACGTGCTCTTCTCCGGTACGATTCTCGAAAATCTCCGCTGGGGCAATGCCGACGCCACGCTCGAGCAATGCCGCGAGGCGGCGCGTCTCGCCTGCGCGGACGAATTTGTCATGCAGCGGCCCGACGGATATGACACCCACATCGAGCAGGGCGGCGCGAACGTCTCCGGCGGACAGCGCCAGCGGCTGTGCATTGCCCGCGCGCTGCTGAAAAACCCGAAGATCCTCATTCTGGACGACTCCACCTCCGCCGTGGACACCGCGACCGACGCCGCCATTCGCGCGGCGCTGCGCGAGCATATTCCCGGCACGACGAAGATCATCATTTCCCAGCGCATTTCCAGCGTGCAGGACGCCGACCGCGTCCTCGTGCTCGACAACGGCCGGGTCTCCGGCTTTGACACCCACGAAGCCCTTCTGCGCGACAACGCGATCTATCGCGAGATCTGCCAGGCGCAGCAGGAGGCGGGCGGCGACTTCGACCGCCCCGGCGAATGAGAGGAGGGGACGAAGATGCCGAGAAACCAGAAACCGCCTGAAATGGCGAAAAACCCCGGCCCGACCCTGAAGCGAATCATCGCCTATGTGATGGAGCACTATAAGATCCATTACATCGCCGTCGTGGTCTGCATCCTCATCTCCGCGCTGACGAGTTTGGGCTCCACGCTCTTCATGCGCACGCTCATTGACGACTATATCATCCCCCTCACGCAGCAGGCTGTGCCCGACTATGGGCCGCTGGCCCGGGCGATGCTGCTGCTCACAGCGGTGCTGCTCTCCGGCGTGGCCGCGAGCTATGCCTTCAACTGGATCATGGTCACGGTCAGCCAGGGCACGATGAAGCGCCTGCGCATCGAGCTTTTCACCGGCATGGAAAAGCTCCCAATTTCGTATTTCGATTCCCATGCCCACGGCGATATCATGTCGGTCTATACCAACGACGTGGACACCCTCCGGCAGGTCATCAGCCAGACCATGCCGCAGTTTATCAACTCCTTCATCTCCCTCATCGGCAGCCTCGTGAGCATGATCGTGCTCGACATCCCGCTCACGCTGGTGAGTCTCGTCATGGTCTTTCTCATGTTCCGCGTGAGCATGTCCATGGCAAAGCGCTCCGGCGCGTATTTCACCAAGCAGCAGAACGACCTCGGCACGGTCAATGGCTTCATCGAGGAGATGATGCAGGGCCAGAAGGTTGTCAAGGTCTTCTGCCACGAGGACGAGAGCGTGGAGCGCTTCCGCGCGCTGAACGATCAGCTGTGCGACAGCGCGAACAACGCCAACCGCATCGCGAGCACGCTCATGCCCGTAAACGCGAACCTCGGCAACATCAGCTATGTCATCTGCGCCGTGCTCGGCGCAATCCTTGCCCTCAGCGGCCACACCAGTCTCACCGTGGGCACGCTCGTGAGCTTCCTCGCGCTCAACAAGGGCTTCTCGCACCCGGTCACGCAGCTGAGCCAGCAGCTCAACAGCATCGTCATGGCGGCCGCCGGCGCAGAGCGCGTGTTCGACATCATGGACCGCGAGCCCGAGGGCGATCAGGGCTATGTCCAGCTCGTGAACGCCATTGAAAATCCGGACGGCACCCTCTCCGAGACGACGGAGAAAACCGGCGTCTGGGCCTGGAAGCACCCGCATCAGGCGGACGGCACGGTGTCCTACCGCAAGCTCGAGGGCGGCGTCACGTTTGACGGCGTGGACTTCGGCTACACGCCGGAGAAAACCGTCCTGCACGATATCCGCATGTATGCCGAGCCCGGGCAGAAGATCGCCTTCGTCGGCAGCACCGGCGCGGGCAAAACCACCATCACGAATCTGATCAACCGGTTTTATGACATTCAGGACGGCAAGATCCGCTATGACGGCATCAACATCAACAAGATCCGCAAGAGTGATCTGCGCCGCAGTCTCGGTATGGTGCTGCAGGATACGCACCTGTTCACCGGCACGGTCATGGAGAACATCCGCTACGGCCGCCTCGACGCGGGGGACGATGAGTGCATCCGGGCAGCGGAGCTTGCCAATGCCGACGGCTTCATCCGCCGCCTGGAAAACGGCTATGACACCATGCTCACCGGCGACGGCGGCAACCTCTCGCAGGGCGAGCGGCAGCTGCTCGCCATCGCCCGCGCGGCGGTGGCCGATCCCCCGGTGCTGATTCTCGATGAGGCGACGAGCTCCATCGACACCCGCACGGAGGCGCTGGTGCAACGCGGCATGGACGCGCTCATGCGCGGGCGCACCAGCTTCGTCATCGCTCACCGGCTCAGCACCGTGCGCGACGCCGACTGCATCATGGTCCTTGAGCAGGGCCGCATCATCGAGCGCGGCACGCACGAGCAGCTTTTGGAGCAGAAGGGCAGATATTATCAGCTCTATACCGGCAATCAGATTGAAGCGGAGTAACCAATATGCTTGAACTTAAAAACATCACCAAAGTTTATGAGACCGCCGGCGAGACCGTTCACGCGCTGAAGGGCATTGATCTTCAGTTTCGGGAAAACGATTTCGTCTCCATCCTCGGCCCCTCCGGCTGCGGCAAGACGACGCTTTTGAACATCATCGGCGGTCTGGACCAGTACACCACCGGCGACCTCGTCATCAACGGCACCTCCACCCGGGAGTATGATGACCGCAGCTGGGACACCTATCGCAACCACTCTGTGGGCTTCGTGTTTCAGAGCTATAATCTCATCCCCCACCAGACCGTGCTCGCGAATGTGGAAATGGCGCTCACGCTCTCCGGCGTGAAGAAGAAGGAGCGCCGCGACCGCGCGATTGCCGCGCTGGAGGCTGTGGGTCTGGGAAACCAGATCAACAAGAAGCCCAGCCAGATGTCCGGCGGCCAGATGCAGCGCGTGGCCATCGCCCGCGCCATCGTGAATGATCCGGAGATCATTCTCGCCGACGAGCCCACCGGCGCGCTCGACACCGAGACGAGCGTGCAGGTCATGGATATCCTCAAGGAGATCGCGAAGGATCGCCTCGTTGTCATGGTCACACACAACCCCGATCTCGCCGAGCGCTATTCCACCCGCGTGATCCGCATGCTCGACGGTGAGATTCTCGACGATTCCCGCCCGCTGTCGGAGAATGAGGCTGCCGCCTGCCGCGCCGCCGCGCAGCAGAAGGAGGCGCTGGCCGATAAGCGCAAGCCCACCATGAAGTTCTCCACCGCCTTTGGCCTCAGTCTCAAGAATCTCTTTACCAAGCGCGGCCGCACGATTCTCACGAGCTTTGCCGGCAGCATCGGCATCATCGGCATTGCGCTCATTTATGCCGTGAGTCAGGGCACGTCGGATTATATCGACTCCGTGCAGGAGGACACCCTGTCCACCTATCCGCTCACGATCGGCGCCGAGACCTCCGACATGACGAGCATGATCACCGGCATCATGGAAAATGAAAAGGACGCAGAGCAGCAGCCGGACGGCGTCATTTCCGAGCGTCCGTTCATGAACAGCTTCTTTGCCCAGATCGGCACAAACGATCTCAAGAGCTTCAAGACCTATCTGGAGGACCACTACAGCGAGGTTGAGCCGGACTTAAACGCCCTTGCCTACGGCTACGGCATCACGCCGCAGATCTATACGCGCGACGTGTCCGGCGAGCTGCTGCAGGCAAACCCCGGCATCGTCATGCGCTATCTCACAAACGGCATGTCCGCCACCGCCATGTCGAGCCCGATGATGAATTCGAGCCTCTTCACCGAGATGATCGACAACCGCGCCCTGCTCGACGATCAGTTTGAGTTCATGGCGGGCCGCTGGCCGGAGAATTACAATGAGCTGGTGCTCGTCCTCTCGAGCCCCGGCCGCATCACGGATATGCTCACCTATACCATCGGCCTTCGCCCGGCGGAGGAGCTCGACAACATGGTCACCACCATCATGGACGGCGGCGTGGTCGAGTCTGTGCCGGAGCCGCTGCGCCTGACGAGCGACGATCTGCTCAATCTGGATCTGCGGCTCATCCACTCCACGGACTACTATGCCTATAACGGCGACCACAACGTCTGGGAGGACCGCAGCGGGGACGAGGCGTGGATGGAAAACCTCTATGAAAACGCCGAGCGGCTCACGGTCGTCGGCATCGTCGCGCCGCGTGACGGCGTCGCCGCGACGGCGCTTGCCCCCGGCTTTGCCTATCTCCCCAGCCTCACGCAGCATATCATCGCCCGCGCCGGTGAGACGCAGATCGTGCAGTCGCAGCTGGCGAACCGCAGTGTGGACGTCTTCTCCGGCCGCGGCTTCGACGAGGACGCCGACGAGGCAAACGCGCTCAACTTCCAAAACATGATCACGGTGGATGAATATGCCCTGCAGCAGGCCTTCGGCGGCGGCGCCATGCCGGACGTGGAGAGCATGATGCAGAACATGATGCAGAATATGCAGCCCGGCGCAGGGGTGGATACTGCCGCCGTGCAGACCGACCTTGCCACCGCGCTCAGCCGTCTCGGCCGGGGCATGCTTCTGAGCTTCATCTCCCAGAACGGCGAGGGCGCGGCGCTCACAGCCGACATGGCCGATTCGCTCGCGGCGAGCTATCTCGCCTCCGCCGAGGCAGACTCCGATCTCGCGGGGCTCATGGCGACCTATGCGCTGCCGAAGGAGGCGCTCACGCAGCTCTATCAGCCGCTGCTGTCCGGTCTTGTGCGGGGCTATGCGGCCGTTGCCCAGCAGAGTCTGCCGGGCGGTACGGATGTTTCGGATCTGCCTGCCGGGATGGATCCCTCGATCCTCCAGCAGTTTGCCGGTCAGCTCGGCGGCAGCGGCTACAGCGGAAGCGGCAGCGCCTTTGGCGGAAGCGGCTCCGCGCCGATCTCCTCTGACATGGTGGACACGATCGTGAGCCAGTATGCCGGCTCCGCCGCGGTGTCCTCTGCCATGGGCGCCATGGCGCAGCAGCTCGGCATGGCCTCCGCGCAGGGAACGATGGCGCAGCAGATGGCCGAGGCAATGCAGCAGATGGCGGCCTCGATGCAGGTCGATCCCTCCGCGCTCGCAAACGCCTTCCACTTCAACATGACCGAGGAGGATCTCACGCGCCTCATTCAGGCGCTCGCGAAGAGCGGCGCCGCCTCCAACGCCACGATGAATCTCCAGACGCTGGGCTATGCCGCGCTCGAGGAGCCGTCGATGATCTCCGTCTATCTCAAGGACTTCGAGGGCAAGGAGCGCTTTTTGAGCTTCCTCGATGACTATAACGAGCGCATGGAGTCTGAGGGCAATGACGAGCAGGTCATCCAGTATACGGATATCACGGGCGTGCTGATGAGCAGCGTCACGACGATCATCAACGCCATTACCTACGTGCTCATCGCCTTTGTCGCCATCTCGCTCATCGTCTCGAGTATCATGATCGGCGTCATCACGCTCATCTCCGTGCAGGAGCGCACAAAGGAGATCGGCATCCTGCGCGCCATCGGCGCGTCGAAGCGCAATGTCTCCAGCATGTTCAATGCCGAGACCATGATCATCGGCTTTGCCTCCGGTCTCATCGGCGTGATCGTGACCTATCTGCTCTGCATTCCGATCAACGCCGTGCTCCACCATCTGACGAAGATTGCAAACCTCGGCGCGAAGCTCCCGGTGCTCGTGGCGATCATCCTGATTCTCATCAGCATGACGCTCACGCTCATTGCCGGCGTCATCCCCTCGCGCAGCGCCGCGAAAAAGGACCCGGTGGAAGCACTCAGAATAGAATAAAAAACCGGCTTCGGAACAAACGTTCCGAACCCGGTTTACTGTCTTATCGTTTTAAATACACCCGCTTCACCCGCGGCGACAGCGCCGAGGTGAGGCCGCAGCCCTCATCGCTGTTCACGAGTGCTGCCTGACTCTGGGACGAGAGAAAGTTCCCGTGTCCGTCATAGCCGAAGAAGGTGACCTCGTCGCCCACCCTGCAGTCGATGCCGGTGACGTCCGCCATGCACTGATCCATGCAGCAGGCGAGCAGATGACCCTGCCTGCCGTTTACGAGGATCGGGGCTCTGACCTTGAACAGATCCTGATTCAGTCCGTCGCCGTAGCCCACGCCCACCGTGGCGATGAGCGCCTCTTCTTCAAGCGTGACCGCACCGCCGTAGCCCAGCTGATCGCCGGGATGCCGGCGCTTCAGATTTGTGATATAGCCGCGGAAGCTCGCGGCCTCCTTCACGTCGCCCAGAAGGTCTGTCGTCCGATCCATGAACAGCCGCCGGCCGATGCGCACGGCGTCCAGATGATACTGCGGATACAGCTCCGCCGCGGCAGAGTTGCTCATGTGCCGCATGGGCGCCGGAACCCCTGCGTCCTGCAGCTTGCGGGACGCGTCTTCAAACAGCTGAAACTGCTGCGCGTCAAGCGCGGCATTCTCCGCGTCGGAGAAGTGGGAATAGAGGCCGGTGATTTCCAGCGCCTCGTGATGCTGCCGATATTCCTCGATGAAGGCGTCCAGCTCCTCCGGCTCGAGACCGATCCGGTGCAGCCCGGAGTCGATCTTGACCTGCATCCTTGCCTGCTTCCCGACGTGCTCCGCCGCCTCCGCGAGTTCAGCCGCGAAGCCGAGCCGGGCGCAGGTCAGCGTGAGCTCCGCTTCCACCGCCGCCTCCAGCTGGAAGGGGAGGGCGGAGCTCATGATCAGCACTTCCCGGTCGATGCCGGCGCTGCGCAGCTCCAGCCCCTCGCTGACGTGGGACACCGCGATGCAGCGAATCTCCGGCATCGAACACAGCAGCGCGGCGATGGGGACCATGCCGAGCCCGTAGGCATTGTCCTTCAAGACCGGGATCAGCGCGGCGCCGCCGAGACTCTTCAGGATAGCGCGCGCGTTTTCGGTCAGAATATCAGTGTCGATCTCAAGGTACGAGTTGTTCATAAAGGAATGCATATTGCACCTCTGCTGCAGCAGGAAATAAAACCCAGTGGGGTTGAAAACACATCTATTCTAAACGAAAACCGTTCCGGTTGCAAGCTGAAAAGGACCTGCTTTCATAGAAAGCAGGTCCTTTTTGCAGTTCGTGGTGACTGTTACGCGAGCGCGGCGGTGATGATGGACATCTGATAGACTTCCTCGGCGTCGCAGCCGCGGGACAGGTCGTTGATCGGGGCGTTCAGACCCTGCAGGATCGGGCCGTAGGCCGCGAAGCCGCCCAGACGCTGGGCGATCTTATAGCCGATGTTGCCGGCTTCGAGGCAGGGGAAGATGAAGGTGTTGGCCTGACCGGCGACGGGGGAGCCGGGGAACTTCAGCTGACCGACGGTGGGGGACACGGCGGCGTCAAACTGCATCTCGCCGTCCACCTTCAGCTCGGGATCGAGCTCCTTGGCGATGGCGGTGGCGTCGTGGCTGAGCTGCACAGTGCCGCCCTTGCCGGAGCCCTTGGTGGAGAAGGAGAGCATGGCGACCTTCGGGTCCATGCCGAAGACCTTCGCGGTCTTGGCGGTCTCGATGGCGACCTCAGCCAGCTTCTGCGCGGCGGAGAACTTCACCTCGCCGGTGGCCTTGTCCACGGTGTCCTGATAGTCAATGTTGATGGCGCAGTCGCCCATGGCGAGCATCTCGTCGCCGCGGACCATGATGAAGCAGGAGCTCACGAGGTGGGCGCCCTTGCGGGTCTTCACCAGCTGCAGCGCGGGGCGAACGGTGTCGGCCGTGGAGTAGGTGGCGCCACCCAGCAGAGCGTCGGCCTTGCCCATCTTCACGAGCATGGTGCCGAAGTAATTGCCCTTGAGCAGGTTGGCCTTGCACTCCTCGGGGCTCATCTTGCCCTTGCGCAGCTCGACCATCTCGGCGACCATCGCGTCCATTTCGGGATAGGTCTCGGGATCCAGAATCTCCAGGCCCTCGATGTCGAAGCCGCCCTTGGCAGCCGCGGCCTTGACCTCGTCCACATTGCCCACGAGCACGGGCGTGAGGAAGCCGCCCTTCTTCAGACGGTCAGCGCTCTCGAGGATGCGCGCGTCGGTGCCCTCGGTGTAGACGATCTTGCGGGGATTGGCTTTCAGGATCTCAACCAGATTCTCAAACATGGGTATCTACCTCCATTGTTTTTTATGTGCTGTTTTTCGGAGAGTTTCTCCAAAAATAAAGTGTATCACCGATGCGGGCGTTTTGCAAGGGAAAAGCGACATTTCCCGCACAGAATGACGCAGGCTAAAAGCGGCGGCGCCGGGGGGCGCACCCGCTGCAGTGTATCCGGATTATTTCATGTCGCGGTACAGGAACGTAACAATCTGGCCGCGGGTGCAGGGGTTCGAGGGGGAGAAGGTGGTCGCGCTGGTGCCCTGCGTGATGAAGTCGGATCGTAGCCATGTCGATCTGTGAGCCAAGGAGTGGGGTCTAGTCATTGTCTTCCTAAGACCGCTTGGCCTCCGACTTTGTCGCGGTACAGGAACGTAACAATCTGGCCGCGGGTGCAGGGGTTCGAGGGGGAGAAGGTGGTCGCGCTGGTGCCCTGCGTGATG
>JAZQDI010000012.1:0-44136 GCA_045546715.1 Oscillospiraceae bacterium
GGGAGGTCTGTTCGATTGTCGGCAAACCTCCCGGTCAGCCCACAATCTCCGGTTTGGTGTAGGTTTTCAAACACTACGCTCCTTGGAAAATATTTCATAAGCCTTTCGGCTTTATGATTGCACGCTTTCTTCCGCTTTCTCGAGCTGTCTCACGCTTCTCGAAAGATATAAGATGCCCGACAGCAAAATCAATCCGACGCCTGCGGCCATGATCACCCTTGCGCTGCCTCTTCCCACCGTGATGCCGGAGAATTGTGCGATCTGATCGGAAATCACGCCGCACAGGCCATAGGCGAACACATAGCCAAGCTGAGAGATGAAGCCCGTCAGCCCCCACACTCTGCCCTGCAGATCGTTTGCGATGTTGGTCCGGACCAGATAATCCAGACTGCTGTTCGCGATCGGGATCATGGCAAAGAACAAAAAGCCCGAGGCGCAGATCAGGATCAGGTTTTCACGTAGGCCGAAGCCGAACATGAACAGCCCCGCGCCGGCAAGGGACAGGCACAGCGCCCGAACGATTCCGGTTTTTATGCCGCGGACGCCCAGCAGCAGCCCCGTAACAAGCATGCCGCAGGCGCAGATCGTCTCCGTAATGCCGAGCGTCTTGCTGCCCGAAAAGGACAAAATCATCGGCTCCGCCAGAATCTGCATTGCGCCGACGCAGAAGGTCATCAGCGCCGCCAAGATCAGCAGCGTCATGATCCCCCTGCTCGCAGAGACGGTCTTCCACCCGAACGCCATGTCTTTGAGAAAGGAATTATGCGCCTCGCGGTTGGTTTTGGGGATGCCCTTCCGCACGACCGCCGTGACCGCGACGGTCAAAAAGAAGGTGCAGATATCCAGAACGAGCAGCGTGCGGATGTCCGTGACGGACAAAAGCAGGCCCGCCAAAAGGGGTGAGAGCAGATATCTCGCGCTTCCCGCCAGACTGACCATCCCGCTGGACTTGATGTATTCCGCTTCTGTCAGCAGGTCGGTCACGGTCGCTTTATAGGCCGGTTCCATCAGCGCAGAGAAAACAGAGCTCACCGTCACGCCGACGCAGATCTGCCAGTAAAGCGCGCCGCCGCGGTTCATGCACAGCAGGATATAGATCAGCCCCAGCGCCGACAGTCCGTCCCCCAGCATCATCAGCAGTCTTCTGTCCATGCGATCCGCCAGAACGCCCGCCGGCATGCCCAGGATCAGATTCGGCAGAAACGCCAGCAGCGCGATCAGGGCAGTACTCGCCGCACTTCCGGTCTGGTTGAACACATAGACCGTCAGACCGAAGCTCGTGAGCCCGCCGCCGATGGCAGAGACCAGCTCCCCGCCCCACAGGAGCAGAAATTTTTTGTATCCTTTACTCATTTATGAACGCCTCTGTATTCGGACTTGTTTTACCAGATGAACGGGATCACCTTGTATTTGACCTTTTCCCGGTACGCCTGATATCCCTCCAGCCCCTGCGCCAAAACCGCTTCCTCGTTTTTGATCCGCTTCGCGATGATCGGCAGATAGAAGAGCAAAATGAAAAAGGAGATCGGCGAGCCGAGGACGAATCCCATGGAGAGGAAAAGAAACACCGTTGCGCAATACATGGGATGCCGCACGATCCCATAGAGTCCGGTATCGATCACTTTCTGGTGCTCCTGCACCTCAACGATTCGCGAGAGATAGGCGTTTTCACGCAGCACTTCCGCATACATCAGATAAGCCGCCAGAAACACGCCTGCCGCGATCCAGGCCGTCCAGCGCGGCATGACGATCCAGCCGAACCGATGATTCAGCCCCGCCGTGACGAAAGCTGCCAGAAACATGATCCCACTCAGGAAAATAACGGTTTTCTGCTCTGCTTCGTCCTCTTTTGCGCTCAGCCGCTTTTTCAGCAGTTCCGGATCCCGCAGCATCATCACGATCCCGGCAAAGAACATCGGAACAAACAAAATTGCAATCAGCAGCCATCCGTTCCAATAGCGCAGCGTCCCCGCCGGAAGAAACAGAAGCAGCGCGATCCCGATCAGCCCGAGGGCAAATTTTGAGAGTGCTTGAAAAAATAGTTCCTTTGTCATGGCTTCCCCTCCTCAGATTCCGCGGTGCGCTCGCCGTTCAAAAGGTTCTCCCTCAGCGGTGAATGTACATTCTTGACAGCTCCGACTCTCCGTCGCTCTGCACCATGCAGAGAAACTCCCAGCCGTATCGCTCATAAAAGCCGGTGTGGTCGGTAAGCAGATACACCGGCGAGACGCCCTTGGCGCGCAGGTCCTCCACCGCCATGTTGAGCAGTCGCCCGGCGATGCCCCGACTGCGGTAGTCTTTTTCTGTATACATCGCGCAGACGTTCGGCGTCAGGTCCCTGCGGTCATGGAAGTCGTTCTCAATGACGCCGAGTCCGCCGACGATCCGGTCGCCGTCGAGACACAGATACCAGCCATATTCCGTCTCCCGGTTCAGATACGCCCTCATACATACAAGGTAGGCTTCCTCCGGGACGCGCCATTTGCTGTGAAACCACCGGGCCGCCGGCTCCATCTGCTCCGGACAGTCCCGGAGGGTGCGGTAGCGCAGCATCGAATCCGCTTCCCTGTCTCTCGTGATGCTGTAATAGGTCAGATCCCGCGCCTTGCCCAGGTATTCGAGCTCCTTTTCCGAAAAATGTTGAAAGGTCATGCCGCATTTCTCCATCACGCGGCGGGAAGCGTCATTCCCGGTGAAGAACGATGCGTATACGTTTCGAAAACCTTTTTCCCGAAACAGGTACTTCAAAAAACACCGGACAGCCTCTGTGGCATAGCCTTTGCCCCAGTAGTCCGAGCCGATCCCGTAGCCGATCTCGCAGGAGCCCTCTTTCTCATCCGAAAATAAAATGATCCCGATCAGCCGCCCCGTCTCTTTCAGCCGGATTGCGAACAGGTCCCGCCGGGCCGGATAGGAGGAAAAGTCGAATGCCTCCATGGTCTCGGCATACCTGCAGATAAAGGTCTCCAGCACCCTTTTGTCATGGGAGATGTTGTGAAAGTAATCCGCTTTATCGCTCTCCCGGATGGGATCAATCAACAGTCTTTCCGTTTCCATGTCACCCTCACTACGCTCTGTAGGTCTGCACAAAATGTCGGCTGAATGCCTCAATCTGTGCCATGGCTTCCTCTGTCTTTTCCGGCTCGCGGTCGCAGAGGTGGATGAGCGCGGAGATCGGCGCGGTGTAGGCGAAGGCGAGCATCTTGGGATCGTCTTTCCGAAGCAGCCCCTTTTCCATCATGCCGGTGAATACATGTGTAAACATTTCGGTGAGACCGGTGAGAAAGTGCTTGGTTGCCAGTGCCCGCGCGCGCACATCCCGAAACTGTTCGAGCGTCAGCACCTTGCGCGTCATAACGATTCTTTCATCACGGACCGTGAGGTTCACCATTTGCATGGTTAACTCCACCAGACCATCCAGCGAATTCGGCACGGGCGGCAGATGCTCCGCCGATCCGAAATGCTCTCCGTAATAGGCAATCATCTCATCGAGCAGGGCGTTCCAGAGCGCCTCCTTGCTCTCAAAATGGCGGTACATGGAGGATTTACCCATGTCCAGCGCGGCGGCCAGCTTGCGCAGATTGGTGCCTGCATAGCCGTTTTGCGAAAACAGCTCCAGCGCCGTCGTCAAAATCCGTTCCTTTGTGTCTTTCGGCATCGTTTTCCTCCTGTGAGCAGATGCGAACGATCGTTCTCATTTTCATTATAGCGAACGATCGTTCGCGTGTCAAGAATTGATCCATCTCGGCGAGCCCTGTCCCGTTATGCGATAAAACAGGGGATGAAAAGGTAATACTTTACGTCATCTGTGTAACTTTGCTGAAAATGTGAATAAAATAACAGCTTTGCACAAAGTGCCGAAACTGTGCCTTTCCGGCGCGAAATCCTGTATTTGCCTTGATTTTCAAGGCTTTTTATTGTAAAATATTAAAGTAAGTTTAGTTTTAGATTGCGTGTTCATTATCATTCTCGTGGATTATTATTAATATTGGGAGCCGCGAGAAACGCAGAGGTAAGAGATCAAACAAACGATTGGGAGGAAAGTCATTATCATGAAAAGAACCCTGACCATAGTGCTCATGCTGTGCATGATCGTTTCGCTCTTCTCCGGCATGGCTTATGCCGCCGACGAGACGGACAGTGCAGCCATGTCTCAGTCTGAGGCGCTCGCCCAGAACGAGGCCATCACCGAATTCGCCGAGCAGCTGGCGGAGGAAGAATCCGCGCAGCCGAAGCAGAGCAATGTGAAAAGCGTGTTCAACTCTGACTTTTATGTTGAGGCGAACGACGCGGCGTCTCTCGTGAGCAAGGTCGTCGTGGACTATGATCTCGGCGGCAGCACCGGCACGCTCTATCTCCCCGGCAAGGCAGACGCTTCTGCGCTGCGCTTTTTCTGGGATGACGCGGATCTCACCGTCTCCAAGGACGGCGTGACCTACCAGAGCGGCGAGGCTCCTGTGGCCGCGGCCGGCGAGAGCATCACCTATAAAGTCACCAAGGGCGCCGCGCTCGCGCTCGTGACGATCAGGACCGTCCAGGGCAGCGCCGATGTGGAGCCCATGTTCCTGGAGCTTGATGAATCCATGGGCACGATCGACGCCATGAATGCCGACAAAACCCATGAGGCGACCTGCTACGGCAAGGTTCTGTTTGACGGCAGCGCCAACCCCGTGAGCATCAAGGGCCGCGGCAACTCCACCTGGAAGTTTGACAAGAAGCCCTATAACATCACGCTCTATAAGAAGTACGACTACGAGAAGAAGGCGAAGACCGAGTTCATCCCCGGCGTGCAGGCCAAGAAGTGGTCCCTGCTCGCGAACTATCTGGATAACTCCCTCCTGCGCAACAAGATCGCCATGGATCTGGCCAACGGTCTCGGCATCGGTCTGGGCGCCCGCTTCGTGGACATCTGGATGAACGGCGAGTATCTCGGCAACTATCTCATGACGCCGAAGAGCGACTATGCTGCGCCGGACGGCGGCTTCGCGCTCGAGAATGACAACTATCTCGACGACGAGGATCCCCAGTTCAATATCCCCGGCATGTTCGCCATCGGCGACGTGATTAAGGACGACGGCTTCTATAACCTCATGACCGTCAAGGATATCGGCGACGATGCGGCGGACGCCGGCGTGGACACCGCCTATATCGAGGATTACTTCACCAAGGCGTGGAACGCGCTCGAGGACTTCTCCTCCGAGGACTACCAGAACTACTTCGACATGGATTCCTGGGCCAAGATGTTCCTCATGTATGAGGTCTCCAAGACCTATGACTGCTTCGCGGGCAGCCTTCTCATGCACCGCGACGGTCTGACCGAGAGCGATAAGCTCATCGCCGGTCCCGCCTGGGACTATGACGTTTCCTTCGGCCGCACGCTGCACAAGTTCTTTGTCGGCGTGACCGAGCCCGTGCAGCTCAACGCGGAGGGCTGGTATAACGACGCCATCGGTCTCGTCGGCATGGATAAGCCCGTCAGCCTCCTGCAGGAGCTCGGCAAGCACGCAAGCTTCATGCAGCACGTGGCTGAGGTCTATAACGCGAACAAGGCCCTCTTTGACGGCGTCGCCGCGAATGTGGATGCCCAGCGCGAGGTTCTGCGCGGCTCCGCGCTGATGAACAATGTCCTCTGGGGCACGCACTCCCTGTGCGCGGACTATCTCGTTGCGCCGAACACCATGCGTCTGCTCGGCACCGGCAAGTATGCCCTGAACTATGACGTGACCTTCACCTGGGAAAATTACGTGAACAACGTCCGCGAGTTTGCCGCCAAGCGCGTCATGTGGCTGGGCGACCACCTTGCGCTGCAGGCGCCCGCGGGCTCTGTCACCAAGCAGATTATGGCCGACGGCAGCGCTGTGCTGCAGGTCGCGCTCACGGCGGGCTCTGACTGCTCCTATCAGTGGCAGCGCTCTGCCGACGGCGAGAGCTGGACCGACATCGGTCTTGCCACCACGCCGAAGTATATCGCCAAGCCCGATCAGGTCGGCGAGACGCTCTATCGCTGCGTTGTCACCAGCGCCGGCGCTGTGATCAATACCTTCCACGGCGGCGCGGTGCCCACCTCCGCGCAGGCCGTGATCGGTCCGGCGGACGTCACGGTTCGCATGGCTGAGACCGAGCTGCGTGAAGGCACGCTCACCATGGCCATGAACGGCAAGCACGTCGGCGAATACACCTTCACGCAGTATGAGGACGGCTGGAGCATCCAGAATGCGAACGGCCAGTATCTCGGCGTCAGCGGCCGCGTGCTCGAGTGGAGCAAGAACCCCACCGCGTGGAAGCTGGATAACGGCGTCTTTTCCACCACCGCCAGCGTGGCGGTCACCGGTCTCGGCAGACTGCTGACCTGGGGCCGCACCCAGACCGTGTATCTGAACGTGGTCGCCGGCGCGCCCGCTTTCTCTTCGACTGCCGGCGCAGCAGTTTCGTTCCTGCAGCCTGTCACGGAATAACATTGTAAGACGTGGATGCAGGTGACGCCCTTTGCTTCACCTGCATCCTTGACTTTTTTCCACAGCAAAGGAGGATCACATGAAAAAAACCATCTCATTCATTCTGGTGCTCTGCATGATCACCGCGCTCTTCCCCGGCATGGCATTCGCCGTGGAGGAGGCGCCTGACGCGGAGCCTGTCGAGACGACGGAAGCCGTCGCTGCGCAGGAGACGGACGTCGAAGCTGCGTCCGAAGCAGAGCTTTCTGCCGAGGAAGCGGAAGCGGCTGATGCGGCCGCCGCCGCGGAGGCGGTGGAAGAGGCTCCGTTTGTCGCCGAGGATGCGCAGGAGGCCGAAGCCGAGCAGACCGAGGTCGAAAGCGAGCTCAAGAGCGCGTTCGGCGCCCGCCTGTATGTTGCGCCCAATGCCGAGGCCGGCCTGGACGGCGAGATCGCCGTGAAGTTCTCCCTCGCGGGAGCGACGCTCTATCTCCCCGGCAAGGTTGACGTGTCGAAGCTCTGCTTCGCGTGGGATGACGCCTCTGTCGTCGCCGTGCGCGACGGCGTGGAATATACCTCAGGCACGGCGCCGGTCGCCGCCGCGGGTGAGAGTGTTACTTATCGATTTTCCAACGGCAAGCTGCCCGTCAGCGTGACGATCAAGACCGTGCAGGGCAGCGCGGACGTCGAGCCCATGTTCCTGGAGCTCGATGAGAGCATGGGCACGATCGACGCCATGAACAAGGACGACGAGCACGAGACGAAGTGCTTCGGAAAGGTGCTCTTTGACGGCCATGACAATTTCGTCTCCATCAAGGGCCGCGGCAACTCTACCTGGTCCTTCTCCAAAAAGCCCTACAACATCACCCTCTATAAAGACGACACCTACGATAAAAAGCAGAAGGAAGTCTATATCCCCGGCGTCAAGAAGTGCAACAAATACTGCCTGCTCGCCAACTATCTTGATAACTCCCTTCTCCGCAACAAGATCGCCATGGATCTGGCGAATACGATGGGCATCGGCCTCGGTACCCGCTTCGTGGACATCTGGATGAACGGCGAGTATCTCGGCAACTATCTCATGACGCCGAAGAAGGATCTCAATGTCAAGGACGGCGGCTTCATGATCGACAACGATCACATCCCCGAGGATGAGAATCAGTTCAAGATCGAGGGCATGCACGACATGATCCTCAAGCACAACCGCATCAACATTGAGGAAATCGGTGATGATCTCGTCGAGGCCGGCATCGGTCAGGAGTATATCGAGGCCTATGTCAACGAGGCGTTTGCTGCGCTCATCGATTACGACTCCGAGAATTATCAGAACTATTTCGACCTTGACTCCTGGGCGAAGATGTTCCTCATGGTCGAGGTCTCCAAGACCTATGACTGCTATGCCGGCAACTTCCTCATGCGCCGCGACGGTCTGAAGGACAGCGACAAGCTCATTGCCGGCCCCGCCTGGGACTATGACATCGCCTTCGGCCGCACGCTGCACAAGTTCCTCGTCTGGCAGACCGAGCCCATGCAGCTCAATGCGGAGGGCTGGTTCAATGACAGCGTCGGCGCGATCCTCGTGGACGAGCCCGTCAGCCTCCTGCAGGAGCTGGGCAAGCACGAGAGCTTCATGCTCGAGGTCGCAAGGGTCTATAACGAATACAAGGCTGATTTTGAGGCCCTCGCGGCGAACGTCGATCACTGGAGAGACGAGATCCGCGCCTCCGCCCTGATGAACAATGTCCTCTGGGGCACGCACTCTCTGAGCGCGGACTACCTCGTCGCGCCGACCACGATGAGCCTGCTCGGCACGGAGAAGTACGCCCTGCACTATGACGTCACGCTCACGTGGGACAACTATGTGAACAACGTCAAGGAGTTTGTTACCAAGCGCGTCATGTGGCTGAGCGACCATCTCGCCATGCAGGCGCCTGAGGGCTCCATCGTGAAGAAAACGCTCGCAAACGGCGGCGTCGTGCTGCAGGCGGCGGTCACCGCGGGCAACACCCGCAACACCTTCCAGTGGCAGCGCAGTGACGACGGCGAGACCTGGACGGACATCGACGGCGCCACGGCGCAGCGCTATAAGCCCGAAGTGGACGAGAGCGGCTCCGTTCTCTACCGCTGCGTGGTGAAAAACGCTGAGGTCGATATTGTCACTGTCCACGGCGGCACGGTCACGCTTTGGGCCGAGACCGTGTTCGAGCCCGCTTCCGTGTCTGTCTCTCTTGCGGAGACGAAGCTGAGAGCCGGTGAGCTCACGCTCACGCTGGACGGTCAGGACATGGGCGAATACCGCTTCAAAGCCAGCGGCGAGGGCTGGACCATCCAGAAGGAGGACGGCCGCTATCTCACCGTCTCCGGCAGACGGATCGTCTGGTCTTCGGACGACGCAATGGCGTGGAAGCTCGAAAACGGCGCCTTCACTGCCACGGCGGAGCTCGCCGTGACGGCGCTGGGCAAGCTCCTCACGCTGGGATATATGCGCGATGTGTATCTCACCGTATCCGACGGATCGCTGGCAATCTCCACGCGCTCCGGCGCGCAGGCAGGCTTCCTCGCGCCTGTTGCAGGATAATCATTTTGCCGAACTTTGCCCGGGCGGCACACTGCCGCCCGGCAGAGCCATTTTTGGAAGGAGAGAAGAGCATATGAAGAAGCTTCTGTCGCTTGCGCTGTGCGCTGTGCTCCTGTTCAGCGCGCTTGGCGTCTCCGCGATGGCTGCGAATGCGGAGGATTACACGAATCTCCCGTATCAGAACTATGTCTATCTGGGTGACAGCATTTCCTGGGGCTACGGCCTCGACCCCGATCTGGACCGGACAGACAAGTTCAGCGTCGGCAAGCGCGTGGAGGGTTCGTTCACGGATCTCATTGCGGACGTCCTTGAGCAGAATAACGGCGCCGAGATTTACCCCGCCGCGAGCTCCGGCAGCCGCCTGTGCGACTACCGCATCCTGCTCGAGCGCGGCATAGGTGTCGAAAACCCCTATGAGCGCGTCAACGACTGGTACGGCAACCGCCACCCGGAGCGTACCGAAGAGATCCGCAACAAGGGCCCGGAGGTCTGCGCCTGGCTTGCGGATGCCGATCTCGTCACTCTGCAGGTGGGCATCAATGACCTCACCGCCGCCCTGCTCAACGCCGCGAGCGCCACCGGACTTGTCGATATGGACAAGATTCAGGAGATCTCACTCTCGGATCTGAGCACCGTCGCCGCGTATCTCAACATGGTGCTGCAGAATCTTGCCAAGGACCCCGATGTCCTCGGCAACCTCATCCGCACCTTCAACAGCGAGATCAGCGGCATCCGTGAGAATGCCTGCGAGGTCGTGAAGGACATTGTTGAAGTTGCGCCCGAAAACGCGGACATCGTCATTGTGGGCTATCACAAGGCCGTTCAGGGCATGCGCATCCTGCCCGGCACGGACTTCTCCGTGATCTTTGACATTGTGGACACCGCGCTCATGAGTCTGAACGATTACTTTGACAGCGTTGCCTCCAACTATAAAAACGTCTACTATGTCGATGCGCCGGACTGCACCGTCTTCTATCCCGAGGGCACGAAGCTCACCGATGCGATCCAGAACATCAAGGGCTTTCTCATGGGCATCCATCCGGACGCTGCGGGCCATGTCTACATCGCCGATCAGGTGCTGAACTTCCTGCGCGATCTCAATACCTGCCGCCACGAGCACACCCACACCGTTTGGCACAATTTCAAGCTCGGCTGGAACTGCGAATATGAAAATGCCGTCGTCTGTGACGACTGCGGCCAGATCGTGAGTTACGGCAGGCTCATCACGCCGCAGGGCAGCGTCACACCGCCGACTCACACCGTGCAGAACACCATCGCCGCCGTGAGCAAGAACATCACCGCGGTCTTCAACCGCCTGAATGTGCTCCGGCTCTCCAAATAAGTTTTCCCAAAACCAAAACTCCCATTGGCTGTTTGCCAATGGGAGTTTTTCATGTAGGGGCCGATGACCTCAGCGGCCAGCAGCCAAACCTGTAGGGGCGGATATTATCCGCCCGCTTTTTATCGCAAAGTTTTCCGGAGCCACGTGTCCGCGAGCTCCGGCCAGACGGCGGCCTCCGGGTTTGCCTTTCGTCTGCGCGGCGTTCGGGTGAGGAGCGCGTCGAGCTTGCGCTGCGCCTCGTCCGGCAGCACAGTGTCGCCGCGCGCCGCCGCCTCGGAGAGGCTGAGCAGCTGCTCCTCGGTGTAATCCTCGCCGAAGTCCCGCCGCGCCATGGCCTCGTCCGCGGTGCTCAGTCCGTGCACCCCGTCGGAAAACACATGGTGCGCGAAGGGTATGCCCGCGCGGCGCAGCGCCATGGCGAGCAGGTAGCTGTTTTCCACCGGGACGGAGTCGTCTGTCGCGGTCTGCCAGAGAAAGCAGGGCGGGAAGGTCTCACGAACCTGCGTTTCAATCGAGTAGTATGCAAGCGCTGCCGCGTCCGGCGTCTCGCCCAGCAGCGCCGTGATCGAGCCGCGGTGGGCAAATTCACCGGTCGTGATCACGGGGTAGCCAAGAATCACGGCGTCCGGACGGTTGGAGAACGACTGCAGCCGACTGTCGGGGTCGGTGATATCCTGAAAGTGGGCGGCAAGACTGGCGCAGAGATGCGCTCCCGCCGAAAACCCGCAGACCGCAATCCGGTTCGGATCGACGCCGAGTGCCTCCGCCCGGCTGCGAATCAGCCGGACCGCCCGCGAGAGATCGCGCATCGGCTGCTGTCTGAGCGGCGCATCTCCGGTGGGGTTCACGGTGTAGGTCAGCGCGAGTGTCTGATAGCCGAGGGCGTGCAGCCGCTTCGCCGGCAGCGACGCCTCGCTCTGCGACACGAAGGCATAGGCCCCGCCGGGCACGACGATCACGCAGGGGAGGGGAGTGTCCGTCTCGTGCAGATATGTGTGCAGCTCCGGCACGAAGTCCCCCGCGCGCGGATAGTCATATTCTCCGCTGTTCCACAGCGGAATGCGTTCGGTGTCCATAATTCACTTCCGTTCTATGCAGCTGCGGCGTTTGCATTGACCTGCTCAATCGCCTTACGAATTCCCATCCAGACAGCGAGGTCTGTGAACACCTCCACGATGCTTCCCTGGTCGGTAAAAGGCGGCTCCTGCAGGACGGAGAGATCCTTCATCATGCCGTTGTGCACGATGTATTCCACGATCTGATTGACGAAATAAATCTGCCGGCTGTCGAGATTCTTATCGTTGAGAAATTCGGCAAAGGCTTCCTTTGCCGCGTTCATATCCAACCCGACAATCTCCCGCACGAACTCACCCAGCGGCTTTTCGCCCAGCTCCGCGTGATACTCCTGCTGCGTGCCTACCTCGCTCCAAAGAATCCGCTCCAGTTCCTTCACATCCGCCTCCGTGAGCGGTACATTGCTCTTGAGCTTTGCAATCGCGCTGTTATCCTGGTGCTGACGGACGTAAAACTCTGCCTTGGCCTTGTAGTTTTTCAGATCGTCGTTTTCCAGCTCCGATTCTTTCCAGTCCATCGAGAGGATCTCGTCGTCAAAGTCCGTTTCATAAATGATTTTGCCGGTCGGGATATATTTCATCAGATCGCGCAGATTCTCGCGGATGTGTTCAAACTCGTTAATGCCCGCGTTTTCCAGATAGTCCGTGTGCAGAATCTTGTCGATCAGCTCCGCCTGCATCATGATCTCCGGAATGTTTGCCACGCTCGCCACAGCGGCGACTTTTTTGATCAGATCGTGCCGCGCCCGCTTGTATTTCTTCCCGGCAAGATACGCCAGCTCTATCCCGTATATCAGCGCGTCGAAGCGCAGAGCCTTTGCGTCGTCGTGCTCCGGCTCAATGAGCGGGGCGAGCTCCTGCCCCATGAGCAGTGTGTCCTCATAGGTGAGGGCGGTGTAGCTCGCAGGGTCGGCGTAGAGCTCTGCGTATTTCAGATGCTGCTTCACGGCGAAGTTGTCCCGGTTGAGCTCCTGTACCTTTGAGACCATGTCATCCACCAGCGAATTGCGAAATTCGATCAGCTCCGGCGTCTGATAATCGAGATCCTGCAGCTTGTAGGCAATCTGCGCCTTCAAATGGAAGATCGCACCCTGCAGGGCGATCATGTTCGCGGTGGGCTTCCCCTTGTTCATGCGGAAAAACTCAAAGTTTCCGCAGAAATCAAAGATATAGAATTTCTCCTTGTCCGCGCCGTCGATGAGCCCCGGGCAGAGCCGCGTGCCGCGCCCGATCATCTGCCAGAACTTTGCCTTGCTCATGACCTTCTTGAAGAAGACCAGATTGAGCACCTCCGGCACGTCGATGCCGGTGTCCAGCATGTCCACGGAGATGGCGATCTGCGGCAGCTTGTCCGCCTCGGAAAACTCGTCGATGGCGCTCTGCGCGTAGGTCATGTAATTGTCGATCACCTTGGCCCAGCCGGTGAGATGCGGGTATTCCTTTCCGAACACCTCCAGAATCTTTTCCGCGTGGCGGTGATTTTTCGCGAAGATGATCGTCTTGCCGAGCTTGCTGCCGTAATCAATCTTCAGCCCGTGCGTCATGAGAATGTGCAGCACCTCGCGGATCGTGTCGTCGTTGAAGATCCATTCGTTCAGCGCGGAGGACGCGATGGCCTCCGGCAGCTCGCCGTCCTCGTCCTCGAAGGTGTCCTCGTAGATCTGCTTGTCCTCGTCAGACAGCTCGTCATAAACAATGCCCTGCTGAATGAATTTGAGCGTTGTTTCCACAGACAGGAAGTCCACCAGAAACCCGTCCTTCACCGCCTGCGCCAGCTCATAGCCGTAGGTCGGCACGCCGTTTTGAAGCTCAAAGACCTCGTAGGTGTTTTTGTCGATCTCGTCCTTCGGCGTCGCCGTCAGACCCACGAGCGGCGCGTCGAAATAGGTGAAGATGTCGCGGTACTTGTTGTAGATCGAGCGGTGCGCCTCGTCACAGATCACGAGATCGAAGTGCCCCACGGAAAAGAGCTTTCCCTCCTCGTCGCGCACCGTGTCGATGCAGTTCATCATCGTCTGATAGGTGGAGAACACGCCGTGCGCGGCGAAGTTGTCTTTCTCCTCGCAGAGATTCGTCACGGCGAGATCCGGCAGCAGATTCACAAAGCTTCGCTTGGCCTGCGTCACGAGGGAGTTTCGGTCGGCGAGGAAGAGAATGTTCCGCACCCAGCCCTGTTCCAGCAGAACCTTGCACAGTGCGATCACGGTGCGCGTCTTGCCGGAGCCGGTTGCCATCACGAGCAGCGCCTTGCGGCGGTTTTTCTGCCCGAAGCTGTCGCACACGGCGCGGATCGCCGCCTCCTGGTAGTATCGTCCTGCGATCTTCCGATCCACGGCGATGTTTTTCAGCCCGGAGCGCATCCGGCGGAGATTAAAGAGCTTTTCCAGATCCCGCTTGGAGTAGATCGCGGCGACCTTTCGCTCCGGATACTGCCCGTCCGCAATCCGGGTTTCAAAGCCGTTCGTGAGAAACACGACCGGGCGGCGGCCCTGACGCTGCTCGATCAGATCGGCGTAGAGCTTTGCCTGCTGGCGGCCCTTTGCCGCGTCCACGCAGGTGCGCTTGGCCTCGATCACAGCGAGGATGCGCCCGTCGTCGCCCAGCAGCACATAGTCGGCATAGCCCACTTCGGATTTGTTCGGCATCCCGGAGATTTCATATTCGTTCAGCCAGTTCGTACCCTCGATCCATCCGGCGTCCTCGAGCATGGCGTCGATGTAGAGCTTGCGCGTCTTGTATTCGGAAATGTCGAGCGGCTTCGGCACATAGTCGGGCTGCTGCGCCGCTCTCCGCGCGGTGAGCTCCTCCTTCAGCGCCGCGTTCTCTGCCATGAGCGCCGAGAGATCGATCTCCGGGCTCTTGTCATTGCGAGGCTCCGCAGGAGCCGTGGCAATCCGTTCCCCGTCCAGCAGCTCCCGGTCAAACTCCCGCTCCTCATATTCCTTCCCGTAGCAGCAGGCGATAAAATCGAGATAGATGTACAGGTTTTCCAGACACAGCGCCGCCATGTCGGCGCTGATTTTGTTTCCGCCGTGCGCCGCGCTGTTGCCCTTTTTGCGGATCAGCTCCAGCCGCCGCCAGAGGTCGAGCCCCACGATGTCGCGAAACTCGTCCGTCCCCATCAGCACGACCAGTGTCTGATCCCACGGCAGCACGAGGTCGCGGTCCACGGAGTACATCCATTTGACCGCAGCCTCCATCGCCCGGCGGCAGTTGAGGACGCACGCCGCCGGGTCAATGTGATAGATCCGCTCCGCCGCCACAGCCGGCTCCGCAAAGGCAGCAAAGTCGGGGTCGATGGTAAAGTGGTCAAAGTTGGTCATTGCTTTTCGCCCTCACTTATTATCTGCGCATATACATATTCTACAAAACGATCTTCCAAAGTCAGTTAATTCAACACAACTTTCTTTAAATGAGACTATATTATTTGGTTCTGATGGTTTTCTTTTTTCCATGAGTGCGGTTATAAATCTATGGTTTTTTAAAGGAGTATATACCGCTTTGTTTGTGAATGAATACATTTCATCTGCATCTTTAAGCAGCCCTAATCGGATTAAATTGTCAAAATACTTTCCGATTTCATACGGTCTCTCACATCCCGATTTCTCGCCAATATTTGAAAACTTTTTTATCAAATAAACACCTTCTTGTTTTGCATTCTCATATTTTACTGCAATAGTTGGTACCATGGTGTTCTTTTTCAAATACTTTAATAGTTTTGCCTCATCAGAGCATAGTTGCCTAATTATATCAACAAAACCTGGATGCACCCCATCTTTTGTTGAAGTATTCATAGACTTAGCCAGTAATTCTGCATACAGATCTCTAACCGTAACTTCTTCAGTTATTGTTGCATTCTGCAATGCAGGAATAGCAATTCTTGGTGAAGGAGGCTCGATATTCTCCGGTGGAACACTTTGCAGCTTATTAACTACAGCATCAGTTAATTCATTAACAACATCTTCCCTGAGCCTCGGATAATACTCTTGAAACATTTGACAAGCCATTTGGAAAGCATCCGTAGCAGTCAATCCTTGATAGTTATTCTGTACTCCGATTTGTGTTGACCCTTCTGAGCGAGTAGCTTGCTGCTTAATCTCTATTGTTTCGGTCATTTTCATCCTCCCCATTCTGGTTTACCTGGATGCCAATTTGGTTTGTATCTTTGCCTATTGCTTTCTGGTTGATGACAGTCTTTTTTCCTGATTCTTTTTTGAATAATCCAACAATTGCCGCAATGATAACACCCGCTGCACCTATTAGTGCAATGATAATAGCCTCGCTCATTTTGACCTTCTCCCTTCATCCAAAGTATTTCTGCATCAGGCTGTCAAAGAGCA
The DNA here is from genome assembly GCA_045546715.1 of Oscillospiraceae bacterium. GTDB lineage: Bacteria > Bacillota > Clostridia > Oscillospirales > Oscillospiraceae > CAG-103. The sequence continues at coordinate 15,768 of JAZQDI010000012.1, forward strand.
TTTGCGTCTCGTCAAGCGATTTCTGCACGGCAGATTTTGATTTGTCGACCTGCTCAACAAACTCTACAAATTGATCTTGTTGCTCCCTTGGTGGAGTAATAACTAAGAATTCACTTATTTGGTTTAAATGGAGATCTGGAACACCAATTCCCTTAATTCTGGCGTCAGCTTGATGTTTTATCGAGGGCATTGCCATTTGTAACGCAAGAAAACGCGAATTGATTTTTTCGTGAATAGGTTTGATTAGACAAACGCTAACATAAAGACAAAACTCTCGATCAGTGTCTACATATGCAGGTATTCCATATGTTGCACCAACTTTTGTATAGAGCACATCACCTTTCTGCGGATATGTACTTTTTATCATTTTCTGGTATGCTTCTTCGGAGACATATTTGCAATCTGTAAAATCTACAATTCCTTTGTTTATATTGACAACAGACAAGAAAGGTTTTCCCGACTCAGTATAAACCGGTTTTGCATGTACACCATCAGAAATCTTAACTGCTAAGTCTCCAAGTCTAACAGTTGGATAACTACATGTTCCAGATTCCGGATCTCCAAACATCTCGACAAATCGGGCTTTGATGAGGTCGTCGAGTGCAGAAAGTTCTTGTTTTCTCTTCTGGAGTATGGAATATACTTTCTCCAGATTTGCGGCACAGACACTCTGCTCCTCAAAATCAATATTTGGTATGGCTATCTCTTCCAGTACTTTACGCCCTATTGCTTTGAACGTGCTGCCCGTGCCCTTGCTGTTTAGCTCCGTGTTCTTTCCTTTTAATAACCAAAAGATGAATCCCGAAGACACCTTTGTTGTATCTGGGGTTATAGCAGCCAACCCTCTGCCGATGCAGCATTTTTCCTTTGCATAGTTCAGCGCGCCTATCGGGGCCCTGACCGAGATCAAAATATCGCTTGCATTTGCGGTCTTTGCCGGCGCATTGCACCAAACTCTTGTAACAGGATACCGTTCGCCAAAATCAGCATTGCCTTGAAAGAACGGAAGACCATCTCCATTTTCGTTATAACTACTTGATTCTGGAGACTGACCCATATTGATTGTGCAAACATCTTTCAGCTGTATATACTCCATCATTCATCCCCACAAATCTCAATTTATCAATTTAACATCTCTAATATAACGATGGTACATCTAAGAAGCAATGATAGTGTTCAGTAATTTTATTTTTGAAGGACTCTTCTAAATATCCTTTTTTTATTGAATACTGTATCAAATAATAAAAAGAACAATTGACACCCAAGTATTTTGACCAGTGGTATAAACTATACAAATAGTTGCTGATGTGCGGATTGTCAGCTATTCTGCGGAGTCCATATTCAAAGACGGATATGTCCTTTTTTGTCAGCGCCCGATTTGATCTTAGATAGCAGATATAGGAGAAGTGGGAAAGTGTCTTGTCCACTTTTTTGAAGAGATCATCATCGCTGACTCCCTTTAAGGCGTCTTTTGGATAATTTGGGTTTACCATGAATTTCCCGTCATATAGGATTCCCTCATCCCAATCGATGATGTCCATAATGGAGGAGATGTCTTTGTCATCTCTTACTTTACAGATTAGTTCTTTTACGATCTCGGCACGCTTATGCTTTATCTGCGTTCTCCATTGTTTCAATGCGAAAAAACCGCCGATTATTGCAAATATTAGCGTAAAAACATCCGCGTATTCTGATAGAAAGGAAAGGACCTGCTTTATCATTTTAGCATTGCCTCCAGTTCACGCATTTCCTTATCGATCTCTGCCTGCAAAGTTTTCAGATTGGCGAGTATCTCGCTCGTCGGCGGGTATTCCACGGGCTTGTACTCCGTCTTTTTATACTTGTTGATGCTCAGATCATAGCCGTTGTCCACGATCTCCTGCTTCGGGACGAAGAAAGACTGGTCGGTGCGCTCTCGGGCGGATTCGTCGAAGGGGGACGGATTGCCGCAGCCAGTCTGCGGACTGGTTTCGCAATGACCGGAGATGGAGCGGAAGCGCGCGATGATATCCGGAATGTCGTTTTCCTGCACGGGGCTGCGCTTGTCGTCCAGCGAAAAGCCGTCGGCGCGCATGTCGTAAAACCAGATCTGATCCGTGCCGCCGTGGCCGGTCTTGGTGAAAATCAAAATCGCGGTGGACACGCCTGCATAGGGCTTGAACACGCCGGAGGGCATGGAGATCACGGCCTCGAGCCGGTGGCGCTCGATGAGCTCCTGCCGGATGGCCTTGTGCGCCTTGGAGGAGCCGAAGAGTACGCCGTCCGGCACGATGCAGGCGCAGCGTCCGCCAACCTTGAGCATCCGCAGGAAGAGCGCGAGGAAGAGCAGCTCCGTCTTCTTCGTCTTGCAGACCTTCAGCAGATCCGCGGACACAATGTCCGCGTCCAGACTGCCCTTGAACGGGGGATTTGCGAGAATGAGACTGTATTTCTCCCGGTCCGGGTTCTGGTCGGAGAGACTGTCGCGGTATTCGATAAAGGGGTTGTCCACGCCGTGGGTCATCATGTTCATCGCGCCGATGCGCAGCATGGTGCGGTCCATGTCGAAGCCGTGGAACATGCCGTTCATGTAATGATCCTTGTTCTGCCGGTTGAAGAAAACCTCCTCCTTGCGGTTCTCCTTCAGATAATCGCTCACCGCCACGAGGAAGCCCGACGTGCCGCAGGCGGGATCGCAGACCACGTCGTCCGCCTTCGGCTCCATGAGCTCCACCATCATGCGGATGATGTGGCGCGGCGTGCGGAACTGGCCGTTGACGCCCGCCGTGGCAATTTTGGAGAGCAGATATTCATACACGTCGCCGCGGGTGTCCGCTGTCTGCAGCTGCGCCATCTGCTCATAAATGCCGTCCATGGCGGTGACGATCTTATCGAGCATCAGCGGCGTCGGAATCTTGAAAATGGCGTCGCCCATGTATTTGGAATAGGCGCTCTCCTTGTCGCCGTGCAGATTCTTGATGAAAGGGAAGACCCATTCCTGCACGGTGCTGTACATCTTTCCTGCGGGGAAGTCGTGAAACACGCTCCACTTGAGCTGGCTGCCGTCGATTTCGCGCTCGCCGATGTGCACGTCTCCCGCGAAAATGCTCTGATAGGGGAGACCCAGCATCGCTGCCTCCTTCGCGCGGAGATTGTCCGCGTCGTCCAGATCGTGGATGAACATGAGATAAGTCATCTGCTCAATCACGTCCAGCGGATTGGTCAGTCCGCCCGTCCAGAAAACCTCCCAGAGGCTGTCAATTTTGCTTTTCAGTTCGCCTGTAATCATCTCAATCGTTCTCCCTGTTCCAGATATATGAGGTGTATCTTCCGCCGCTGATTTTGAGAATCTCGCCGCTGTCCATCAGCTCTTTCAGCGCCCGCTCCACGGTCTTCTGGCTGATGTCCGGGCACTGCTCCATGATCTGCGCTTTGGTGATTCGGCCGGTCGTGTTCCGGATCGTTTCGCGTACCTTGCCGGGTTTGGAGAGCCCGATCAATGCCGCCCGGTCGGAAAACGTCCGGTAGGCCGCGACGATGACGCCCAACAGATATCGCACGAAGGGCAGATAGTCGTTTTCGCCTTCGTGCCAGCCGGCAGAGCTGTCCTGCAGCGTCTCGTAATACGTCTCCTTGCTGTCTGCAATCAGCTTTTCAATGCTGATATATTTTCCCACAAGATAGCCCGCGCGATAGAGCAGTAGCAGCGTCAGCAGACGGCTCATGCGGCCGTTTCCGTCGTTAAACGGGTGGATGCAGAGAAAGTCCAGAATGAACATGGGAATCAGCAGCAGCGGATCGAGCTCCGGGTCTCTCAGCGCCTCGTTCAGCGCGGCGCACAGCGCGTCGACCGCCTCCGGCGTTTCCCAGGCGGGAACCGGCTCAAATCGCGTGAATTTCGTCCCGTCCGGCAGCGTCTCCGCGATCACGTTGTCCGCGTTCTTGAAGCTCCCGCCGATGGACATGCCGCTGTATTGATACAGATCACGGTGCAGCTGCAGAATTGTGCCGGACTTCACGGGGATATATTCGTAGCTTTCGTGGATTGTCGAGAGCACGTCCCGGTAGCCCGCAATCTCGCGCTCGTTGCGGTTTTTGGGCATGGTCTTGTTGCGCACAAGCTTGTTCAGACGGCTGTCGGTTGTGATGATGCCTTCAATCCGGTTTGAGGCCTCGGTGCTCTGGATCTTCGCAATCTCGAGCAGCTCGCCCAGTGCGTCCTTTTGCGCATTCATGAAAAGACTCTGCTGCCCCTTCAGCTCGTGGATCTGCGCCAGATAGGCCACGATTTCCGGCGTGAGCAGCTTCTGATATTCTGCTTTATAATTCAATGGTTTCATGCCTAAACTCCAATCACAGAATGTGTCAATTTCAATGTACCATGAATCTGGTCATTCGTCAATTTAATTTAGTCATTTTTGATAGAAATGACGATATTGAAAAACAAAAAAAGAGCGAGCCGGTTTCTTGACTCGCTCTGTCGATATTCTGTTCAGATCACGTTCGAGAGATACACCATCCCGATCATGAGCAGGATGAGCGCGATGAGCGCCACGACGACGATAAAATGCCGCCTGCGCTCGGAGTAAACCGTGGCGATAAACTCGCGGATAAAGGCGTTCACCCAGAAATAGGTACGCGTCCTGCCGCCGATGCCCTGCGCGTGCACGCCCATCTGCTCGGCGAGAATGCCGGAGCGGAAAACGTGGTAATTTGTCGTCGCAAAGGCGATCTTCGGCTCCGCTTCGCCGCAGCGCTTCCGGATGAGGTCGATGGAATATTTGAAATTCTCCTCCGTGTTTTTCGAGCGGTCCTCCGTGAGAATCCGCTCCGGGGCGACGCCGGTCTCGAGGAGATAGTTTCGGATGGCCTGCCCTTCGGGCATGACCTCGTCCGCGCCCTGTCCGCCGGAGGGGACAAAGACGAGCTCCTTTCCGGTCTTTCCGCGCTGCAGCCCGGCAAACTCCAGCGCGCGGTCGGCGCGGCCGCGCAGCAGCGGCGTGAGCGTGCCGTCTTTCTTAATCTGGCAGCCGAGAATGAGCATATAGTCCCGGTCTGGGTCGGGCGTGCTCCGCGCGGCCTTTACGCTGAGGGCGATCGTGCCGATCAGGATGCACTCGAGATAGGTCACCGCCACGAGGATGGTGTTCGTCACGGCCATCTCCGCGTACATCGCCCAGCCCTGCTCATTGTGCACGTCCACCACGGTGGAGCGCTGCAGATACTCCCCAAGCGCGAAGGGGAAGATCGTGCTCAGACAGACGAGCAGACCGAGCATCATGCCGAGCATGTTTCGCCAGTTGCGCCCCTCGCGCCGCATGAGCTGGAAGTTGCTGATCGTCACGAGGATGGACACGACGAACGCGATCGGGAAGGCAATAAAGGCGAAGTTGGTCATGGAGCTCAGCGTGGTTTTGACCGTGTCGATCAGACTTCCGCGGCCGAGCAGATACGGAATCTGTCCGATCAGCATCGCCGCGAGGAAGATGATCCAGCCCAGATTACGCACGTTTTTATATTGATAGATGGTCCGGCGCATGCCCTCGCGGTACTGCCGGATGACATACCAGAGAATCAGCGCCAGATACAGCGCCGCCGCCCAGGGAATGATCGCGCTGCCGCGGGAGTTGCCGAAATAGGTTTCGGTCGTGATGATCCGGAAGTGGTGTACATAGATGGAATCCATATAGGCAAAATCGTTCGGCCCCGTGACGGTGATAAACACCTTGCCCCTTTGAAGCGGCTCCAGCGTCAGATACAGCGTGCCGTTCTCCACGCGCTTGTCCGCGAGCTGCACGATGCCCGGCTTCGGCTCCCCGGAGGTCGTCTCAAACTGAACGTCGAAGTCCTCCGCGCTCGCCGCCGGATCGACCGTCCGCTGGATGGTGTAGGTTCTGCCCATGAGCACGATCACGGCAAAGCACGCAATCACGAGCGCCAGCCCGATGAGAAGGAGTGTATTTCGTTTCATTCTGCATCACCCCAATATAGAATATCACAGTGCGCCGTGATATTCAATCTGAAACCGTCCATCTGTGACGCTTCATGTCGACACAGCCGTTTTCCCGGAAGGTCACGCCCTCGCTGCGCAGCAGATATTCCTGCTCCGCAAAGCCCGGCGCGAGCCGCCCTGCGTGGTTCACCACGCGGTGGCAGGGATAATCGCCGTAGCGCTCCGCGCGGCTTAATACCTTGCCCACGAGCCGTGCGCTGCGCTCCCGCCCGATCAGCTGCGCAATCTGCCCGTAGGAAGCGACACAGCCGCGGGGGATCTCCTCCACGACGGAGGAATCTCGTAAATCAGCCTTTCGTCCAGAACCATTTTCCGTACCTCATATCAAAAAGAGCGAACAGATTCGGTTCGGATCCGTTCGCTCTGATTGTCTCTATTATCCATTGAATATAGGCTATCCGATTTTCTGTTGCCATGGTGTTGCCACAATGTGATGGAACGGAGCTTGATAATCAGTCCTTTTTGCTTTCCCTCGCCTTTCGTTTGACCGTCTTCTCCACAGATCGGACACTTTCCAGATAAGCTTCTTCCACGGGAGAGAGCGTCTTTGCCTGATACTTTCGATATTCTGCTTTTGCTTTCTCCATGGCCTTGGTATGAGAGACCTTGCCGGCATCGGACAGCAGCTCCCGGCCACCGGAGGAGAGAATTGCATCCAACTGACTGACATAGTCCTTCATGTACATGGGCCGATGCTCGATCGCACTGATTTCCGCAAAGTCGAAATAACCGGAGACAAGGTTGTTCAAAATCCGCAACTCATCTTCGTTCAGATAGTTCTTGGCAACGCCGATGTCTTTCATAACCGGGAAGTCTCCTTCCCGTCAGCGGCAGTTGTTGCAAAATTTGCAACAACTGAAGAGCGCTCCAATTCGCCTTCTGAGAACACATTTCTGATATGCCGCGAGATCGTAGACTTGTCCCGCCCAAAGAGCTCCGCCATCTGGTCTAAAGACAGCCAGACGGTATCATCACGCATGTTCACATTGATCTTTGTCAGACCGTCCTCTGTTTGATAGAGAATCAGTTCGCCGTGGTTTTCCATCGGTGTTCTCCTTTATTAGAACATAGTGCAGAGGTGCTTTTTGATAGCCTTGCCAAATCGTTACCACGAAAGGCGTCAGCAGCTCAAAAACTGTGTGTTTTCAACCTCTCCCGGGTTTCCTGGGATTATTCCCACTCCTCAAGTCGAATCCAATCTTAAACAGATTTGCTTAGAGAATATGGCTTCTGGTGGTTTCTCGTGACACCAATTCTCCTGCATGCATGACGTACACAGGCTTTTGGGATCAAATTGGGATCAGGAATTGCTATCACGGTGCCAATCATTCATTGGCTTATATAAACGAATAATAACAAAACTTTGGTCCTGTGTCCAGCGTTGGATGTCATTGAAGCAAATTGAATAATAACATTCATAATAATGGCACAGGCTTGGGGTGCTTCCCTAAACCTGTGCCATTCGGATGTTACGCTTTTCCCATATGCCTATATAAGAAGGTCACAATCTGACCTCTTGTGCAGGGATTGTCCGGGCTGAACGTCGTCGCACTCGTGCCGTTCGTGATGCTCTTGCTCACTGCCCACAGGACAGCATCCGTGTAATACAGTCCCGCCTTCACATCCGTGAACGGATTTGTGCTCCCTGCTGCCGGCTTGTTCGCGCTTCGCCACAGGAACGTCACTACATGAGCTCTCGTGCAAGGCGCGTCCGGTGAGAACGTCGTCGCGCTCGTGCCGTTCGTAATCCCATTCTCTACCGCCCACAGGACTGCCTTGTAGTAATACGCTCCACTGGCTACATCCTTGAACGGATTGCTTGTGCTCTTCGGCTCCGGACAGCCGTTCGCTCTCCACAGGAACGTCACGACCTGTCCGCGCGTGCAGGTTGCATCCGGACTGAATGTCGTCGCACTCGTGCCGTTTGTGATCTGAGGCTGGTGGTTTACGGCCCACAATACAGGATCGTAGTAATATGCACCCTGCTTCACATCGACGAACGGATTATTCGGCGCGGGCGGTGTGACCGGCGTCAGCTTCGGGATCGCTTCAGTTTTGGTTTCACCGCACACAGTACAGGTAAAGGTCTTCACGCCCTCTGCCGTCTCTGTCGGCTCCTTCGTCACCTTGCCGCTGTCCCATTTGTGACCGGTTGCCTTGATCACGGTTCCCTGCTTCACCGTCACTCCGCAAACGGAGCAGATCTCGTCACCGGTATAGCCGTCTACGGTACAGGTCGCCGCCTTGGCATTCCGCAGTTCGGTCTTGTGACCCAGCGCATTTACATAGCTGTCTGCATAGCTCTCTCCGCAGCCTGCACAGGTGTGCGTGGTATAGCCTTGTTCAGTGCAGGTCGGAGGTGTGACAACCTCCGTATAGTTATGTGTATGCGTCAGCTTCGGGATCGCTTCGGTTCGGGTTTCACCGCACACCGTACAGGTGAAAGTCTTCACGCCTTCTGCTGTTTCAGTCGGCTCCTTCGTTACCTTGCCGCTGTCCCATTTGTGGCCAGTTGCCTTAATCACGGTTCCCTTGCGAATCGTCTCACCGCATGTGCTGCAGATCTCATCGCCGGTGTATCCATCTGCTGTGCAGGTCGCCGCCTTGGCGTTCTGCAGCTCGGTCTTGTGACCCAGCGCATTTACATAGCTATCTACATAGCTGTCACCGCAGCACGAGCAGGTGTGTGTCGTATAGCCCTTTTCTGTGCAAGTCGGTGCTGTGATTACGGCTTTGTAGTCATGACCAAGGGCCGAGATCATCTCTGTGCGGGTATGGCCGGAATCGTGTTTGCAGGTGAAGGTTTGCACTCCCGCTTCAGTGCAGGTCGCTGCCTTCGTCACCTTACCACTATCCCATTCGTGACCGGTGGCCTTGATGACAACCGGAGCGCTGATCTCATTCTTGCCCTGTGCATCACTGAACTGCTTGCCGCAGCCATCGCACTTCCAGTACGCTTCTGTACCGTCCTTCGTGCACGTCGCAGCGACCTTTGCTACCGCTGTCAGCTTGTGCGTATGGGCCAGTTTCGGGATACTCTCTGTGCGCGTCTCGCCACAGACCGTGCAGGTGAATGTTTTTACGCCCTCGGCGGTCTCAGTAGGCTCCTTCGTTACCGAGCCAGAATCCCAAGCATGTTCTGTACACTTTTCTACTACACTAAAAATTCTGCTGTATAGGACAAAATACTGGTCACCGCATATTCCTTCTATAGTATATTTATAGTTACCAGTTGGAAGCAAAGAAAAATCTAGCTGTTGAGACAGTTGATCGATGTCATAGTGTAGCGAGCATGGGTTTGCCTGGGTCTCTATTACATGTGAGCTAGTCTCAAGATCTGTCACTCCCATCCACACCCATGTAATAATACCATTGGCCGAAATATTTCCTGTAATATTGTGATTGTGACCAATTATCAACTCTTCAGGGAAATCTTCACCTGAATACCGCATACTTGGTTCTAGAACTTCAAACTCTTTACTGTAAACCGTAAAGTACTTATCACCACAAATAGCTTGTATACTGAATGTATGTTTTCCTACTGGAAGATCTCCAGTGTTAAGCTCTGCAGATAATTCACTAATTTGATACGCTGTAGACATGGGATTCTTTGATATTTGAATCTCGTGCCATACTGTATCAGAATCCACACCTGCCCATGCCCAAGTGATAACGTCTGTTGCGTTGATTATACCAGAAAAACGAACATTATTGCCTCTTACAATGGTATCAGGGAAATTTTTTGACTCAGTGCTTATATTGATGAATTTTGCGTTCTGTAAAGACATGTTTGCTTCTGGTTTTACAATAAAAGTACATTCAGCGTCCGTCCAATAACCAGCAGAATTGATAGCGCTCACTCGTACAATATAAGTTCCAGCCTTGGACGGTGTAAATACTTTTGTACCTGTGAAACCATTAAAATCGGAAAAAACAGTTGTGTCATCGCCATATTTTTCATAGCAAACACGCATGGTAAACTTATCGGCACCCGTTGCGGATGGAGTGATATGAACTGCTTCACCAAGTACGAAGCTATCTTTGTTGAGTGTAATTCTTACATTCGTTGGCTTGCTTGAAGGCGTGCTTCCTCCGGTATAAGCATGAATTTGAACAAATGTTGAATAGCGACTTGCAAGTGTGATATCAGTGTTTTGTTTTGAACTCAGCGAGTCCATGATGTAAACGGTTCCTGTCGAAAGTGATTTTGCTTCATCAACCGCGACCCAATGTCCCCCACCGTTCACGCAAATTGCCATATGGTATCCTGATCTTATCCAGTTGATTATCTGATCATTGTTCCCAGAGGAAGAGTATGAACCTAAGGAGACAAGGTCCCCATAGTTATTGAACCCTGGAACGCATTCTGATGGTTTTCCCCAATATAGTGCATTAGGGTACTGATAGCCATTGTTGTTGTTTAACCACGTTGCAAGAGTCCCAACATTAAATGATGAAGAATCTCGTAGGCCACACTGGATAATCAACTTTGTCACGGATGTTACTGCGCAACCTTCCTGCGCTATCGTATAACTAGACGAGCCCATACGAATACTTCCCCATCGAGCATCTCCTTGTGCCCAAGAACGATAGTCTTCTGCATAAGCTTGATATGTCATAGGGGTAATTAAAAACGTGATCACAACAAGCAGCAAAAGAATGCTCATCAGACGTTTCTTCATGCATAATCCTCCTATTAAAAAGTGCGCAGCCGAAGCTGCGCACGAAAAACGCAGACTCCGTTTGCGCCACACAAACACACCGCCATTCAGAGAATGCCGAATTAGAGAGTGCGTTTTTACCGAAGTAAAAACACATTCTCTGAGTGTAGCGGTATTCTGTTTGTGTGGCACTTAAAATTTTATCATCTGAAATCTAAAATAGCAAGTATTATCTGTTGAGATGATCCCTGTTTTCAAGGAAATTCAAGGCCTTTTAGCGCTGATGGTTCTTTGCATTTGTATTTTCTCCTATCAAGTTTACATAACATTTTAACAATTCCTTCCTTTCGCCGCGCAGCGGCGGGTTCTGTTACTCTTGTCAAGAGTAACGCAAAAGCAAAATGGCTCTGCTGACCTCAAAAGTCAACAGAGCCATTTTGCTCAAAGAATTGATGCTCAGAATAACAGCAGAAGGGCAATCAAGAATAAATCAAAAATTGCCCTGCTATCATAATGCTATCACGAGAGAACCGAAGGGGCTGAAAAAGCATTGATTTTCAACGTTTTTCCGTTTCTAACGCCCACTTTTTGATTATTCCCACTCGATTGTTGCCGGCGGCTTGCCCGTGATGTCATAGACCACGCGGCTGATGCCGCGCACCTCGTTCGGGATGCGCGTGGCGACGCGGCCCAGGAGCTCATGGCTCAGCGGCGCATATTCGCAGGTCATAAAGTCCGTCGTGCGCACGGCGCGCAGGGCGACGGTGTAGCCATAGGTGCGGAAGTCGCCGATCACGCCCACGCTGCGCGTGTCCGTCAGCACGGCGAAATACTGATCCGCCACGGCGGAAGCGCGGTCCATCTCCTCGCGGAAGATGGCGTCCGCCTCGCGGAGCATGTCGAGCTTCTCCTTTGTGATCTCGCCGATCACGCGCACGGCGAGACCCGGCCCGGGGAAGGGCTGGCGCTCCACGAACGCCTTCGGCAGACCAAGCTGCCGCCCCAGTGCGCGCACCTCGTCCTTAAACAGGCCGCGCAGCGGCTCCACCAGCCCGGTGAAGCTCATGTTCTCCGGCAGACCGCCCACGTTGTGGTGGCTCTTGATCGTCGCGCTGTTCCAGGCCCCGCTCTCAATCACGTCGGGGTAGATCGTGCCCTGCGCGAGAAACTTCACGTTGCCGAGCTTTTTCGATTCGGCCTCAAACATGCGCACAAATTCCTCGCCGATGATCTTGCGCTTGCGCTCCGGCTCCGTCACGCCCGCGAGCTTTTCGAGGAAGTGCGCCTCGGCGTTCACGCGGATGAAGTCCAGATCGCGCCCGGCGAAGGCGGCCTCCACCTCGTCGCCCTCGTTTTTGCGCATGAGGCCGTGGTCGACGAAGATGCAGTGCAGCTGACCGGGAATGGCCTTTGCCAGCAGTGCCGCGCAGACAGAGCTGTCCACGCCGCCGGACAGACCGAGAATCACATGGTCGTCGCCCACCTGCTCGCGGATCTGCCGCAGGAGCACGCCCTCGAGATCGCGCATGTCATAGTCGCCCTTCGCGCCGCAGACGCGGTAGAGGAAGTTGTGAATCATCGTGGTGCCGTTGGGGGTGTTCTCCACCTCGGGGTGGAGCTGCAGGCCGTAGAGCTGCCGCTCGTCGTTGGCGATCGCGGCGTTCGGGCAGTTCGCGGTCGAGGCCGCGCAGACGAAGCCCTCCGGCAGCGCGCTCACCTGGTCGGTGTGGCTCATCAGACCGATCTGCTGCTTCGCGAGCCCCCGGAAGAGCACACATTCTGTGTCCACGGTCATCTCCGTGCGGCCATATTCGCTCACCGCGCAGGGCGAGACGGTGCCGCCCGTGGACCACGCCATAAGCTGCAGCCCGTAGCAGATGCCGAGAATCGGGATGCCCATGTCGAACAGCGCCTTGTCGCACCGGGGCGAGCCCTCTTCATACACGCTGTTCGGTCCGCCGGTCAGGATGATGCCGATCGGCTGCATCTCGCGGATGCGCTCGAGCGGGGTGTCGCCCGGCAGAATGACGGAATAGACGCCGCACTCACGCACGCGGCGGGCAATCAGCTCTTTATACTGTCCTCCGAAGTCGAGGACGATCACGGTTTGATAAGACACGCGCAGGACTCCTTTATTCAAAATACAAAAGATGGTTTATTTTATTCCATTACAGGCGATTTTGCAAGAGTTTGTCCCGCACTCCGTTCTGTCTGACATGGTCCCTGTAGGGGCGACCTGCGGTCGCCCGCTGCACTCCGTTTTGTCTTGTATTGTGCATCCCTTTCAAAATCGATAAAAAACGGCCAATACTCTTTCTGATAGAAATATATCTTTCTATTGGTGGATTCATACGCCGCGCCTCATTGGATATACTTTCTAACAGTCAGATTACTGCCTGTTAGGAGGATGCGTGTGGACGCTCAGAAGGTGGGCAGAAGAATTCAGGAAGCGCGCAAGGCCTGCGGACTCACGCAGTCGGAGCTTTCGCAGCTGGTGAATCTATCGCCCAAATACATCAGCAACATTGAATGCGGCTTTAAAATGCCGAAGCTCAATACCTTTGTGGAGATTGCCAATGCACTCCAGTGCGACGCGAACGCGCTGCTTTCTGATGTGCTGGACGTCACGACGGGACAGGAGAGCGGACTTGTATCGAAAAAGCTTCTTGCGCTTCCCATAGAGGAGCAGCGCCGGATCCTTCGCGTGCTGGAAGTCATGATTGATGAAGTAAAATGATTGCATTCCCCTGCGGCGGTCTGTGGATTGCGCAGGGGATTTTTTTGCACTTCCGACAGCCTTTGTCTCGATTCGACAGAAAGCCTCGATATAATAGTATTGCTATTAGAAATATAGAAAACTAATAGAAATACTATCTCGGAGGTTTTTATATGTACGCCGAAGCAGAATTAAAACATGTGCAGACCGCTTTGAAGCTCCTCGCAGCAGCGCACGGAGTGCCGGAGGAAGAAATACGTGCGGAAATCACCGCTGCCATGCAAACGGGGCGGAACGATCCAAACCCCATAGTGCAGGAGCGGTGGGCATCCGCGCCGAATGATCTGGAAGCAACGCTCTTGTGGATCGGCGAGCTGGTTAAAAACACGAAGTAGCGGTCTTCCGCTCCCCGCCTCTGTTTGTAGGGGCCGACGACCTCGGCGGCCCGCTTCTGCAGCGGCTTATTTTCCTTGCAAATGGTTCTGATATTTGATATTCTTGAATCAACTGATAATTCTTTCCTGCAGGAAAGGCGGTCATCAGAAAAAAGAATCGAGTGAAAAAATCGCAAAAGGGCGCCCTTTTGCATGATCCCGGTTTTACGGGATCATGATAAGCCTTTACAGAGGAAGCAAAAGGCACTTTTGCAGAGCGGCTCATGTAAAGGTGATGCAAATGGCTGACAACGCAAGTCTCGGCGCGGCGAAAAGCGCCAAGAACGATGAGTTCTATACACAGTACAGCGACATTGAGGCGGAGATGAACGCCTATGTGGAGTTTAATCCAGATGTGTTTCGCGGCAAGACGATCCTGCTTCCGTGTGATGATCCGGAGTGGTCAAACTTCACGAAATACTTTGCTGCCAACTTTGAACGCTTCGGACTGAAAAAGCTGATTTCCACTTCCTATGCAAAGGGGGCAGGAAACCAGCAGCTGACGCTGTTTGAATCGGAGTCGCCGCTTTTTGACGAAGAACTGCACGAGACGCGCGGCAAGCTCTTTACCTTGACGCGGGATAAGGATGGTTCAGGCAGCATTGACACCGATGACATCGAGTTTTCCGGCTATCTGGAAGGAGACGGGGACTTTCGATCTGCAGAAGTGACAGAGCTGCGGGATGAAGCAGACTTTATTATCACAAATCCGCCGTTCTCCCTTTTCAGGCCTTTTTTGACTTGGATTATGGATGGGAAAAAGCAGTTTTCTATCATTGGAAATCAAAATGCAATTACATACAAAGAAGTGTTTCCGCTTATGATGGAAAACCGGGTTTGGCTTGGCTATTCGATTCATTCAGGTGACAGAAAATTTAACGTTCCGGATGATTATCCGCTGGAGGCTGCGACTTGCGGGATCGACCCGGATGGACGAAAGTTTATTCGCGTGAAGGGTGTACGATGGTTTACGAATATAGACCATGGTGGACGTCACGAGCCTTTGCTGCTTGACACAATGGCGCACAATCTGAAATACAATAAGAGCTTGAAAAAGAAACTGGAGAAAGACTTTGGATTATTAGAATATCCCCATTATGACAATTACGATGCAATAGAAATCCCGTTTACAGAGTGTATTCCATCAGATTATGAAGGACTAATGGGGGTTCCGATAACCTTTATGGACAAATACAATCCGGATCAGTTCGAAATAATTGGAAGCTTTAATAACAGCAATCAAAGAGATAAAGCACAAGAGAGATATGTTTTAAGTGCAGATACTCCAACAATTATTAATGGTACAGAGAAAACATGGAATGGACCTGTGATTAATAAGATGCCCCTATATAAACGCATTGTGATTCGTCCAAAGAAAGGAGGCGCAACGGAATGAAAACCACGCTTCACACCGATTGGACAGTTGGAGATATTTGCAAAGGGTTCATCTTCGATAAAAACGAGAACAAAGGCCTGTTCGGCCTCGGCGGTCAGCTCATCATTCAGCCGGAATACCAGCGCAATTACATCTACGGCGACGGCAAAAAGGACGTCGCTGTGGTGGAGTCTCTGTTAAAGGGCTATCCGCTCGGACTGCTTTATTTCGTGAAGAACGAGGACGGAATGCTGGAGGTTCTGGACGGGCAGCAGCGGATCACATCGTTTGCCCGTTTCGTCAATCAATCATGGCCGTTCGCCGTGGAGCGCAACGGAAAGCCGCGCTATTTTAAGAGTCTTGACAAGGATGAACAAGACAAGATCACCGAGACGCCTTTGACGGTTTATGTCTGCGAGGGTGAGCCGTCCGAAATTCAGGAGTGGTTTGAAACCATCAACATTGCGGGTGTGCCGCTGGTACAGCAGGAGCTTCGCAATGCGTCCTATCACGGGCCGTTTGTCACGAAAGCCCGCGCTGTCTTTTCCAACACGGGAAATGCCAACATGAACCGCTGGCAGACCTATGTGAAAGGTGATCCAAAGCGGCAAGCCATTCTGGAAACGGCGCTTGCTTGGGTGAGTGACGGAGATATTGACGGTTACATGGCGCTTCACCGCAACGACACAGGTATTGACGAGCTGAAAAACCATTTTGACACCGTCATTGACTGGGTGGACTCCGTGTTTGAATATACCGGCAGTGAAGTCTGCGGGCAAGACTGGGGACGACTCTATCGCGAGTATCACGCAAATGCCTATTCAAAGGACGACGTGACGCGGCGCGTGGACGAACTGTTATCTGATACGCAGGTCACGAACAAGCGAGGCATTTTTGAATACATCCTCGGAGGAGAGCAGGATACACCGTTGCTGAATGTTCGAGTGTTTGATGACCGGACGAAAAAAGCGGTATATGATAAGCAGACGAAAGCTGCGGTTGAGAAAAATGTTTCCAACTGTCCGTTCTGCGCCCTTGGTCATGGTGCCAACGCAAAACGCATTTATAAGCTGAATGAGATGGACGCAGACCATGTAACAGCGTGGAGCAAAGGCGGTGCAACAGACGCGGCCAATTGTCAAATGCTTTGCAAATCACATAACAGAGCAAAAGGAAATAAATAAGAGATGAGCATTCCATAAGTGGAGTGCTCTTTTTATGGTGCAGCACGGGCGGTTCGTGAAGCGCCCCTGGTTCTGTTTCGCTGCGGTGTAGAATCATTACAAACGGGCCGCGGTCACAGACGATGAGCACCTTCTCTGCCGGCATGGACGCCGCCGCGCGCTCAAACACGCGCTCCTTGTCGAGCTGCAGGGTCATCTGTCCGCGCTGATAGTCCAGATTTGAGCCGCAGGTCCACGGGGCGACGACGCCGGTGATCAGCTCTGTCGCCGTCTCCGGCACGAAGAGCACCTTGTAGCCCAGCTTGGTGAAGTTTTCCTCGATCCACCGCATGCCGGTGGTTTTTCCGGCGCTCGGTCCGCCGGTGATGACGATTTTGGTGATGTTCACGCTCTGTTTCTCCTCTTTCATCTGCAGCAGTGTTTCCACAGGGGTCTCATACAGCGCGGCGGCAGTGCGTACGGCGAAAAAACCCGCCCCGGCGGCCATTGGGCTGCCGGGGCGGGCGTATGCAGGCGTCACTCCACGGTGACGGACTTGGCGAGGTTTTTCGGCTTGTCGATGGAGCAGCCGTTGGCCTTGGCGACATAGTAGGCGAACAGCTGCAGCGGCACGATCTCCGCCGGGACGTGGAACATGGGGTTCATGCGCGGCACAGTGATGACGTCATCGGCCTCGGCATAAATGGCGCGGTTGCCCTCCAGCGCCACACCCAGCACGCGCGCGCCGCGCGCCTTGACCTCCTTGACGTTGGACATGGTCTTGTCAAAGAGCGGCTCATAGCAGGCGACGGCGATGACCGGACGGCCCTCCTCAATGAGGGCAATGGTGCCGTGCTTCAGCTCGCCCGCGGCGTATGCCTCGGAGTGGAGGTAGGAAATCTCCTTGTGCTTGAGCGAGCCCTCCAGACACACGGCGTAGTCCACGTTGCGCCCGATGAAGAACAGGGAGGGGTTCTTGCAGTATTTGCGCGA
Organism: Oscillospiraceae bacterium; assembly: GCA_045546715.1. Classification (GTDB taxonomy): domain Bacteria; phylum Bacillota; class Clostridia; order Oscillospirales; family Oscillospiraceae; genus CAG-103. The sequence continues at coordinate 33,102 of JAZQDI010000012.1, forward strand.
GAGCTTTTCCATCTGCGGGTTGAGATCGATTGCGCGCTGCACCATCTGCGGCAGGAGCATCAGATCCCGGACATAGCCCGCGCCCTCATCGGCTGTGATGCGGCCGAGCTTTTCCGCCATGTAGATGGCGAAGAGGTAGAGCACGGTCACCTGCGTCGTATAGCCCTTGGTGGTGGCGACGGCGATCTCCGGCCCTGCCCAGGTGTAGAGCACGGCGTCGGAGAGCTTGGCGATCGTGCTGCCCACGACGTTCACGATGCTGACCACATAGGCGCCCTTGGCCTTGGCCTCCTTCATGGCGGCGATGGTGCCCGCCGTCTCGCCGGACTGGGAGATGATGATGACGAGGGTGTTTTCGTCCACAATGGGATCGCGGTAGCGAAATTCGCTCGCGAGATCGGTCTCCACAGGCAGGTGTGTGAGCTTTTCGAGCACATATTTGCCCGCCTGCCCCGCGTAATAGGCCGAGCCGCAGGCGGTGATGACGATTTTGTTCAGCGCGCGCAGCCGGTCGTCCGCGAGACCCAGCTCCTCAAAGCTGACGTGCCCATCCTTCACGCGCGGGTCGATCGTGGCCTTGATGGCGCGGGGCTGCTCCATGATCTCCTTGAGCATGAAGTGGTCATAGCCGCCCTTCTCCGCGGCCTCAATGTCCCAGGTCACGCGGGAGACGGGCTTTTTGATTTCCTCGCCGATGGCGTCATACACGATCACTTTCTGCGCGGTAATCTCCGCGATCTCCGCATCGTCGAGATAGATCACGTTCTTCGTGTGGGCGACGAGGGCCGTCACGTCTGAGGCGCAGAAATTTTCGCCCGCGCCGAGACCGAGAATCAGCGGCGCGCCGCTGCGGGCCACGAAGATGCGGTCCGGGTAGTCCTCGCAGAGAATGCCCAGCGCGTAGCTGCCCTCCAGCCGGGCCAGCACGCGCAGCACCGTCTGCTTGAAGTCACCGTCATAATACAGGCGCAGCAGATTCACCACGACCTCCGTGTCCGTCTCGCTCAGGAAGGTAAAGCCCTTGCCGATGAGCATCTCCCGCAGCTCGAGATAGTTCTCGATGATGCCGTTGTGCACGATGGCGAACTTGCCGTCAAGCGTCATGTGCGGGTGCGCGTTTTCGTCCGTGGGCGCGCCGTGCGTCGCCCAGCGCGTGTGACCGATGCCGACCACACCGTGCAGATCCTGCCCGTCATGCGTCTTGGCGGAGAGATTCTTGATCATGCCCTGCGTCTTCGTCATGCAGATGCCGCTCTCACCCTGCACGGCGAGTCCCGCGGAGTCATATCCGCGATATTCCAGCGTTTTCAGCCCTTCCAGCAGAATGGGCCCCGCCTCCTGGCGGCCGACGTATCCAACAATCCCACACATGGCTCATGGCTCCTTTCTCAAAAAAACACAAGCGCCCTTCCAGGCGCGGAATTAAAATACTTTGCAAGTTTACCAATTTAAATAAAAAGTGTCAAGAAAAAAATACCATGACAGAGAATTTCCGTATTTTCATTCCCGATCCGGCAAAAAAATCGTGGATGTGCTGAAAATCTTCTCCTTGACAATCGTCAGCGAATGTGCGATGATAGAAATGACAAATGTCACAGAAAAGAGTGATTGAAATGAGAATGAAAAATCCCGAGACGATGGAGCGGATCGAGCGCTTTGTCGATGATTTTTTTGACCGCCATCTGCGCACGCCGTCCATGCGCGAGATCGAGAGCGGGACAGGGCTGTCCCGCCAGACGGCCTCGAGCTATCTGCGCGCCATGGCCGAGCAGGGGCTGCTGGAATATGACGGCGGGAGCATCATCACGGAGCATATCCGCTCCCGCGCCGACGCGCAGACCGTGTCTCTGCCCATCATCGGCCGCGTCGCCGCCGGTGTGCTCACAGCGGCGGAGGAGGTGCGCGAGGGCTTTGTGGAGGTGCCGCTCAGCGTGCTCGGCAGCAGCGATTATTTTGCGCTGCGCGTCTATGGCGAGAGCATGATCCGCGCCGGCATTTATGACGGGGATCTCGTCATCGTCCGCAAGGCGCAGTCTGCCACCGTCGGCCAGATCATCGTCGCCATTGACGACGAGGGGCAGACCACGCTCAAGCGTCTGGCGCATGACGGGCAGCGCTATTACCTCCACCCGGAGAATCCGGCCTTTGACGATATCTATCCCAATGAGCTGCGCGTGCAGGGCGTGGCGGAGCTCATGTTCCGCGACTTGAAGCACTGAGCGAAAACGGCGGGCGGATGATATCTGCTCTGCGACGAAAAAACCGCTGAGACATTTCGTCTCAGCGGTTTTTTGCATCCCGTCCTCATTTCAAAACGGGGTTGACGTATCTGCCGCGCGCGGCGGTTTTGCTGCCGTACTGGATCGCGTGCGCAGGGCAGCGATTGATGCAGGCGCAGCATTTGAAGCATTTGTCCTTTATCCAGACCGGCTTCCCGCCCTCGATGCGGATTGCGCCCACAGGGCAGATCTCCGCGCACCTGCCGCAGGAGACGCACTTGTCGTCGGCGTAAAACTTCTTCGTGCTCTGGCAGAGATGATAGGCGGCGAGCCCGGCCTTTCCGGCTGCGGCGCTGCCGGTGATCCGGTTCGGCTCTCTGCGCGCGACGGCGTCTTTGATGGCCTCGAGCTTTTCCGCCGCGGCGTCGAGCTGCAGGGCGAGGGTTTCCGGCGCGTCAATGTCATAGAAGATCAGCGCGCCGTCCGGCACGACGAGCGGATCGACCCGCTGCAGGTCCAGACCGCGCTTTTTGAGCTCACTTTTGAGAAATCCGCCCGCGGGGCCGATGCTCGCGCCGCAGGGGATCACGGCGTAGACATAGTCCGCGTTTTCCGCCGTCAGATTGCGCACGAAGTCGAGCACCGGGTCGCTCACGGTGTAGAAATAAACCGGGAAGACGAAGCCGAGCGGCTCGCCGGGTTCCAGTGTGTAGCGAAACTGCTTCTCATGCGCGGCGTCAACCATGGAGATCACCCGCTCGCCATCGTCCGCGAGCTTTTGCGCGGCGTAGAGCGAGTTGCCCGTTCCAGTAAAGTAGAAAATCATGGACGTTTCCTCCTTTTGCTGTGCGCTTTCAGAATCAGCAGCACCAGCAGACCCATGTACACCGCGGCGAGCGCGAGCGTGAGCCAGCACATCAGATCACTCTTCGGCGCGAGCCCGACCAGCACGAGCACCGGCGCGCCGAGAATGATGCCGAAGCTGCTGCCCGTGATCAGATTGTTCGCCGCCGGGGTCGCCAGATCCGGGTCAATCTCGCGCAGCAGCAGCACGCCGGAGCTGATCGTGCCCGTGAGCATGCCGAACATGGAGATCAGACCCTCGTAGTAATAGTCCTTGTACACCGCGCGGCACACAAACCGCAGGTGCAGCCATGTGACAATGCCGCCGAGCACTGCGAGCAGCAGAAACGGCACCCACAGACCGCGGATGTCCTCCAGCTCGATTGAGGCGATGCCCGCGACGATCATGATATCGAAGAAGAAGCCGGAGATGCGGTTGAGCAGGTAGTTGTTCTGATACTGCCGCTGCATCAGCCCGGCCTTTTTGCCCTTTTCGAGCAGCACGCGAACGAGAATGGCGAGCGCGGAGCCGATGATGAAGTTGAAGCCCCAGATCAGCGTGTTCACCGTCCCGGCGAGGCCCGGCGCCGCGGCCGCGAGCCCGCCCGTGATGCCCTTCGAGACCAGATAGGTGACGAGATAGATCAGCATGACCATTGCAATCTGCACGGAGAGCTTGTCAATGGAGTCGGAGACCGGGATTTCGTGCTGGTCCTGGAAGAAGTCGACCGAGGGCGTCTGCTCTGCGCCGTGCCGCCGCGCGCCGAGCTTTCCTCTGCGCGTGAGCAGATTGAGAATGATCACGCCGACCACGCAGGCGACGAGATAGCCCGCCGCCGCGATCGAAAGGCCGAAGCTGCGCCCGCCCGCGAAGCCGAGCGCCTCATAGCTCGAGCCGATGTTGTTTGCCTGGCCGGGGCCCTGCCCGTATCCCATCGGGAGGAGCAGACCCGCAGCCTTAAAGAGACCGGGCATGACCGTATAGCCGAGCAGGAGCGTGATGATCAGTCCCGTCACGCCCTGCACCAGGTAGGTGCTCACGATCACGGCGCCGCTCTTGAGCCCCGTGAGATCGCCGCCGGCCGCCTTCTCGCGCGGCACGCGCAGACTCATGGCGATAAAGCCCAGCGCAATGCCGTGGTAGACGAGCATTTCCATCATGCCGTTGTCGATGCGAATAAGCCCGGTATATTTCAGCGCCAGCAGCAGAAAGCCCGCCAGCACCGCCACAGGCATCATGCTGCGGCGCACAAACGCGAGCTTCTGCCGGAGAAACTGCGCGAGCAGAATCACCCCGGCGATGAGCCCGAGCTGAATGATCATGTTCCAGAGTGTCAGATTGTCTGCGGAATAGTTCATTTCTGTGTCCCCCTGCTGTGCTGCCAGATCGCGTAATATTTGCGTAGATTGGCGTTGTTTGTCGAGCGGATCTGCCAGTATTCGCCGCCGATGCTCAAGAGCAGCAGGTGGCTGAGCACCATGGCCATGCTGTTGATCTCCCGGAGCGGAAACGTCCGCAGCCCGCAGACCAGCCGATCCGGATACTGCGTGAGCTTCCCGCCGCCCATGGGGCGCTCCGTGTGGTCGGGGAGAATGCGCGTGAGCACGAGACCGTCGTCGGAGAAGAGGGCCTCACCCTCATGGGCGAAGTCCTGCGCGCGGAGAGCGTTTTTCTGCCAGTCCTCCCAGTCGGCGATCGTCTCAAACGGTTCGGGCGGGTCGAAGGTTCCGAGCTGCGTGTATCGCCAGCGCTTTCCGCAGGTGCAGGAGAGCGTGTCGCCGTGCGCCGTGAGCCCGTCTGTCCGCCGGCAGACGGGGCAGAGATAGATCGCCCGCTCCAAGCCCTCGGCTGTTCGCTTGCCGCGATAGCGCACGGGCGACTGCTTTTGCCGCGCCCACGCGTCCTCATAAATGTCGCGCTCGATGGCGGCGTTGACCTCCGCGGGTGTCATCTCGCGTAGCTTCTCCGGGGAATAGACATTAACCACGCCGCCGCGCACTTCGCCGCGCCGGATGCCGCGCCCCCAGCGGGGCAGACTCAGATATGCGCCCTCCAGCCGGTAGGTCACGAGCGAGGCGCCGGAGCGCTTTGCGAGCTTGCCCGTCGCCGGGAAGATCGGCGCGGTGCGCCCGTCCCAGCTCTGCTCGCCCTCGGCAAAGAGCCCCACGGATTCGCCCGCGTTCAGCCGCTGCAGACAGGTCTTCACGGTCTCAAATCCGGAGGACGCCTTGCGCCGGGGAATCGGCGCGACGAGATATTCCAGCGCGCGGGAGAGCAGCCCCATGCGGAAAATGTGCTCGCTCGCCACGAAATAGAGCTGCTTGTGCCTGAGACTCATGGCCACGAGCAGCGGGTCCCATGCGCTCACGTGGTTGGACACGAGCAGACAGGGCCCGTCCAGACGCAGCTCGTCGTGCGTCAGATGAAACAGCCGGCAGATCACCGGATGCAGCGGGACATAGAGCGCCCGCCAGACCAGCTCGTGCCGTTCACGCTCCGTCATTCGCGCCGCCTCCCTTGTTAAGATATATTGAAATAAATATACCATGCCCCGCCCCCCGGCGCAAGTAGGGGCAGCCCTCGACGGTGCGGATGCTGTCGCTCCATGTACAGATGAACCCCCGGCAGACGTCCATCTGCCGGGGGTTGCTGTTTTGTTCGCTTAAATACTTCCGTAATAAATCTTCGCCAGACCGCCGTGGGAGGTCTCGCGGTATTTCTCGTCCATGTCCTTGCCGGTGCGGTACATGGTGGCGACGACCTCGTCAAAGGAGATCTTTCGCGTCTCGTACAGGAACCGGCTGAGGTTCACCGAGCTGATCGCGCGCATGGCTGCGACGGCGTTGCGCTCGATGCAGGGGATCTGCACGAGGCCGTTGACCGGGTCGCAGGTGAGACCGAGGTTGTGCTCCATGGCGATCTCCGCGGCGTATTCGATCTGGTCGATGTTCAAGCCGTAGAGACTCGCGAGCGCTGCCGCCGTCATGGAGCAGGCGCTGCCAATCTCCGCCTGACAGCCGCACTCCGCGCCGGAGATGCTCGCGTTGGTGCGGATCACGTTGCCGAACACGGCGGCGACGGCGAGCGCATCGAGAATCTCCTCCTCAGGAAAGCCGCGGTCGCGATGCATGTAGTAGAGCACTGCAGGGAGCACGCCGCAGCTGCCGCAGGTCGGCGCCGTGACGACGATGTGCTCATCCGCGTTCTCCTCGCTCACGGCGTAGGCATAGGCCGCGATGATGCGGTTCATGGCGACGTCTGAGGGCTCGTTGTAGCAGCGCATGCCGTAAAGCTTTTTGGCCTTTCTGGAGACGCCCAGACCGCCGGGGAGGATGCCCTCCGCCTCGAGACCGCGATGGATTGCGTCCTTCATCGCCTCCCATACCTCCTTGAGGTAGGCGGTGATGTCGGGGCCCTCCATGCGGTAGATAAACTGCGGCAGGCTGATGCTCTTTTCCTTGCACAGCTGCAGAATCTCGGAAAAGTGCTTTTGCGGATAGACCTCGCGCTCCTCGTCCGATTCCTCGCCCTCGATGCGGATCGAGCCGCCGCCGATGCTGAAAATGCGGCTGCTGCCGATGACTTCGCCATCCCGAAGCGCTTCAAAGAGCATGGTGTTGGGGTGGGGCAGATCACGCTCCTTCACCTCGCGGTTGAAGACGATCTCCGCGCCGGGCAGGCCCGTTTTGATTGCGCCGCCGGTGCCGTGGCCCTCGCCGGTAAAGGCGAGCGAGCCATAGAGCGTCACGCGGTAGCTGTCCGCATCCGGAAACCGCGCGCCGAACAGGGAGGCCGCGCGGTAGGGGCCTACGGTGTGGGAGCTCGAGGGTCCGTTGCCGATTTTATAGACACTCTTGATGCTTTGCATCTTCTTTCCTCCTGTGAAAAAAGCCGGCAGAGACTGCCGGCTTTTTTAGTAGTGGGTTTATGCGTTTGCTTTTTCCTTCTTGCCGGTGATGGCGTTCATCAGCATGGCAATGGCGCCGTCGCCGGTGACGTTGCAGGCCGTGCCGAAGGAGTCCTGCGCAATGTACAGGGCGATCATCAGCGTGAGCATGTTCTGGTTGAAGCCGAGCATGCTCTCGAGGATGCCCAGCGCGGCCATGACGGCGCCGCCGGGCACGCCGGGCGCAGCGACCATCGTGATGCCGAGCATCAGGATGAAGGGCAGCATCTGGCCGAAGCTGACGTTCCAGCCATTGAGCATCATGACGGCGATGGAGCAGCTCGTCAGCGTGATGGTGGAGCCGGAGAGGTGGATCGTCGCGCAGAGCGGAATCACGAAGTCGGCGATCTTGCTCAGGCAGCCGTTTTTCTTGGTGCACTCGAGCGTCACGGGGATTGTGGCGGCGGAGGACTGGGTGCCGATGGCGGTCATGTAGGCGGGAATCATGTTCTTGATCAGACCGAAGGGGTTCTTCTTGGAGGCCGCACCCGCGACGATATACTGGAACACGATGATGCACAGGTGCATGATGATGATCAGCACGAATACCTTGGCAAACACGCTCATGATCTCAGCGACGGTGCCGGCATAGGTCATGTTGGCGAAAATGCCGTAGATGTGGAAGGGCAGGAGGGGGATGAGGACCTTCGCCACGACGCCCTCGACGATCTTCTGGAACTCGTGGAAGATCTTGCGCAGACCCTCCGCGTTGAAGGCCGCGATGCCGATGCCCATGATGAAGGAGGTGATCAGCGCGGTCATCACGCCCATGAGCGGGGGCATCTCCACGGTGAAGAGCCCGGCGAGCATGGTGTCTTCCGCGTTCTGGGCGTTGTCCATCACGATGGAGCCCACCTTCAGGAAGCTGGGGAACACGGCGCTGTCGACAATATAGGCGAAGCTGCCGGCGATGATGGTAGAGAGATAGGCGATGCCGGCGGTGATTGCGAGGGTCTTGCCGGCGCCCTGACCAAGATCGGCGATGCCGGGGGCGACGAAGCCGATGATGATCAGCGGGATGCAGAAGCCGAGGAAGTTGCCGAAGATGCTGTTGAAGGTGGCGCCGATCTGAATGATGATCGGGAGATTCGCCTTCTTGGCGATGATACCGACGATGATACCGATGGCGATCGCAGCGATCAGCTTCGGCAGCAGGCCGAGATTCACTTTTTTCTTGGTTTCAGCCATGATGTTAGTGCCTTCCGTCTACTGTGAGGAAGGTACCTCCTTTTCTCTTTTCTTTTTTCAGTGGGTGGATGCCGTTTTACTCCACGACGGCGATGACTTCGATTTCGCACAAAAGCTGCTTGGGCAGCTCGCGCACGGCCACGCAGGAGCGGGCGGGCTTGGACACGAAATACTTCTCATAGACGGCGTTGAACGCGCCGAAGTCCTTCATGTCCGCGAGGAAGCAGGTGGTCTTGACGACCTTGGAATAATCCACGCCTGCCGCTTCGAGAATGCCGCCGACGTTCTTGCAGGCCTGCTCGGCCTGCTCCTCGATCGTCGTGCCGACGACGGCGCCGGTGGCGGGATCGAGCGGCACCTGGCCGGAGGCATACAGGAATCCGTTCACAACATAGCCCTGGGAATAGGGGCCGATCGCAGCGGGGGCCTTGTTTGTTGAGATGACTTTCATAAGAGGTACATTCTCCTTTCTGTTGTACTTTGAAGGTTAAGAAGGCGTCCGTCAGAACAGGAGCTGATAGCCCCGGCTCTGCAGATCGGCCTTGATCTTCTGAACGTGCTCCTGACCGATGGTCTCGAGCGTCATGGTCACGACGCAGGAGCTGACCTCGGTCTTGGCGTCCTCGCGCTTGTGGTCGATGTCCAGCACGTTCGCGCCGTTTTCGCTCACGCAGGCGAGCAGCTGCGCCAGATTGCCGGCGCGATCCTGCAGCTTGGTCGTGATCTGCGCGATGCGGCCGGTCTTCTGCATGCCCTTGGTGATGATGCGCGAGAGGGTCGTGATGTCCACGTTACCGCCGGAGACAACCGCCACAGTCTTGAGATTCGTGTCGATCTTGTCGAAGAGGTAGGCCGCGACGCTCGTGGCGCCCGCGCCCTCGGCAACGGTCTTCGGCCCCTCCATCAGACCGACGATCGCGGCTGCGATCTCGTCCTCGGAGACGGTCACGATTTCATCGACATACTGCTCCACGATCGAGAACGTCAGATCGCCCGGCGTGAGCACATGGATGCCGTCGGCAATTGTGGGGGCGTCCTTCACCGTGGTGACGGCGCCGGTGCGGTGGGAGATGAACATGCTCGGCACGGCGGACGACTGCACGCCGATGACCTTCACGTTCGGGCGCATGGACTTGATCGCCACGGCCACGCCGCTGATCAGTCCGCCGCCGCCGATGGGGACGACGACCTGCTCCACGTCCGGCACCTGGTCGAGAATTTCGAGACCGATTGTGCCCTGACCGGCGATGACATAGGGATCGTTGAACGGATGGGCGAAGGTGTAGCCCTCGCTCTCGGACAGGCGGGCGGCCTCGGCCGCAGCGTCGTCATACACGCCCGGCACGAGCACGACTTCGGCGCCGTAGCCGCGGGTGGCCTCGACCTTGAGCAGGGGCGCGCCCTCGGGCATGCAGATCACGGACTTGATGCCGAGTCTGGTGGCGGACAGCGCCACGCCCTGTGCGTGGTTGCCGGCGGAGCAGGCGATTACGCCCTTGGCGGCCTCCTCGGGGGAGAGCTTGCGGATTTTGTTGAAGGCGCCGCGAATCTTGAACGAACCGGTTTTCTGCAGGTTTTCCGACTTGATATAGAGATTTTTTCCGAGACGGGTGGAAGAAACGATCGGGGTCAGCTCCGTGACGCCCTCAAGCGCTTCTCTCGCGTCCTGGATCATTTCCAAAGTCACTTTGCGATCCATAGCAGTACTTCCTTTCTCCTGAGTTTGTTTCACCCCGGCGCAGAGCGCCGTATGTTGATAATAATATAACAAATAAGTACCTGTGAAGTCAATTGAAATTATGCAATATGATTAATGATTCTTCTAAATGGAGTCAATTAATTGTGGAAAAGTGTAGTAAGTATATCAAACTTGTGATTTAATAGTTGACATTCGTCACGGATATAACTATAATAAGCATGACAAACGTCACGAAATGAGGCGAGAAACACATGACAGAACGGGAACGTATGCAGCAGACATACGATTGTCTGCTTCAGATGGCCAACGGAATCAATCCAATCACCGGGCGGGAAGCGCCGGCTTCGGACATCGTGAATCAGGTGCAGGTTTCCCACTGCCTGTTTTACGCAGCGGATGTTCTTCGGCAGGCGATGGAATCCGGCGGACGCGCAAAGGGTAAACAGAAAAAGCTGCTGTTTGACCTGTCACCCGAGGAGAGAACGGGATTTCTCTACAGCAATCACCCCATTACAATCAGCCAGATTGCGCAGGGACTGAACGATCTGACCGATCCGGAGCGGATGACTCGCCTGAAAGTCTCCAGCCTGACTGCGTTTCTGGTGCAGTCCGGGCTGCTTTACAAGCATGAAAAGGCCAACGGGAAAACGCAGTATCTGCCTACCGAGTCCGGCGGCGAACTCGGTCTGACAGTTGAGCATCGTGAAGGGCAGAGCGGACCTTATACAGTCGTCACTTACAACCGCGCTGCGCAGCAGCTGATTCTGGACAATCTGGATTGCGTCATCGCAATCAATGCCAAACCGGGCAGCCGATCGAGCGCCGGATGAGAGCAATAGCTTGGCTCTTTCAGATTTTGCATAACAAATAATCTCCTGCAAATACTATTCCCGAATTTGGATGGAATTTGCAGGAGGTTTTTCATATGAAAGCAACCGGAATCGTGCGCCGGATCGATGATCTCGGCCGCGTCGTCATCCCGAAGGAGATCCGCCGCACCATGCGCACCCGCGCGGGTGACCCGCTGGAGATTTACACGGACAAGGACGGGGAAGTGATCTTCAAAAAATACTCCCCGATGGGGGAGCTGTCAGAATTTGCGGAAGTCGGAGGCCAAGCGGTCTTAGGAAGACAATGAC
>JAZQDI010000013.1:0-11553 GCA_045546715.1 Oscillospiraceae bacterium
GACAACGGCACCATGAAGGCCATGATCACCTCCATCGACACCCCTGTCGAGGACGCTCTGGCCGCCATCGCCGCTTGGTCCCCCTCCAAGGATGCAGTCGCTAAGGTCAGCTGCCGCAAGCGCTGGTATTCCCGCACATCGAACCACCGGTTCAACGTTGTCGCCGTTGACTGCGGCATGAAGCTGAACATCGTGCGCAGCCTCAACGCGCGCGGCTGCAATGTGACTGTCGTGCCCTACAACACCACAGCGCGGGAGATTGAGTTCATGGAGCCGGACGGTCTCTTCCTCTCCAACGGCCCCGGCGATCCGCAGGATGTGCCCGAGGTGGCGGAGGTCGTGCGTCAGCTGCGCGGAAAGCTCCCGATCTTCGGCATCTGTCTCGGCCATCAGATCATCTCGTTGGCCTACGGCGCGGAGACCTACAAGCTCAAGTTCGGTCACCGCGGCGGCAACCATCCGGTGCGCAACCTCCAGACCGGCAAAATCGAGATTACGAGCCAGAACCACAGCTACGCCGTGGCGAGCGACTCGCTGAAGGGAACGGATCTCGAGGCCACGCACATCAATCTGCTGGACAACACCATCGAAGGTGTGCGCTGCGAGCGGGACATGGTCTTCTCCGTGCAGTATCATCCGGAGAGCGCGCCCGGCCCGCAGGACAGCGGCTATCTCTTCGATGAATTCATCCGTCTGCTCGAGGCGCACAAGGCCGAGGGCGGCACGCAGTACTCCCTCTTTGCAGGAAAGGAGGCCGAGGTCAATGCCTAAGAGAACTGATATCCACAAAATCCTCGTCATCGGCTCCGGCCCCATCGTGATCGGTCAGGCCGCCGAATTTGACTATGCCGGCACACAGGCCTGTCTCGCGCTGCGCGAGGAGGGCTATGAGGTCGTGCTCGCAAACTCCAACCCCGCCACCATCATGACCGACACCGCCATCGCCGACAAGGTCTATATGGAGCCGCTCACGCCCGAATACGTTGCGCGCATCATCCGATATGAACGGCCGGACGCCATCGTGCCCGGCATCGGCGGTCAGACGGGACTGAATCTCGTCATGGCGCTCTCCGAGCAGGGCGTGCTGCAGGAGTGCCAGGTCGAGGTGCTTGGCACGCGGCCGGAGAGCATCGCCTGCGCGGAGGATCGCGAGAAGTTCAAGGAGCTCTGCGAGGCGCTGGGCGAGCCGGTGCTGCCGAGCATGATCGCAACGAGCCTCTCCGAATGCCGCACGGCGGCGCGCGAGATCGGCTACCCCGTCGTGCTGCGCCCCGCCTTCACGCTTGGCGGCACGGGCGGCGGCTTTGCCGACGATGAAAACGAGCTCATCGCCCTCGCGAAAAATGCCCTCGCCCTCTCGCCGGTGCATCAGGTGCTGGTGGAAAAGAGCATCAAGGGCTACAAGGAAATCGAATACGAAGTGATGCGCGACAAAAACGACACCGCCATCACCGTCTGCAACATGGAAAACATCGACCCTGTGGGCATCCACACGGGCGACAGCATCGTCGTTGCCCCGAGCCAGACGCTCACAAACCGGGAATATCACATGCTGCGCGACAGCGCGCTGCGGCTGATCCGCGCGCTGGAGGTGGAGGGCGGCTGCAACGTGCAGTTCGCGCTCGACCCGGAGAGCTTCAAGTATTACCTGATCGAAGTCAACCCCCGCGTGAGCCGCTCTTCCGCGCTCGCGTCAAAGGCCAGCGGCTACCCGATCGCGCGCGTTTCGGCGAAGATCGCCGTCGGTCTCACGCTGGATGAGATTCAGATTGCGAACACGCCCGCCTCCTTCGAGCCGACGCTCGACTACGTCGTGACGAAGATGCCGCGCTTCCCGTTTGATAAATTCGCCGGCGCGTCCAACAAGCTCGGCACGCAGATGAAGGCCACAGGCGAGGTGATGAGCATCGGCCGCACGATCGAGGAGAGTCTTCTGAAGGCGATCCGCTCGCTGGAGATCGGCGTGAGCCATGTGTATATGCCGAAGTTCCACCACATGCCCATCGAGGAGCTGATGGAATACATCAAGATCGGCACGGACGACCGCATTTTCGCCATTGCGCAGCTCATGTGGCTGGGCGTGGACTACAACCGCATCTGCAACATCACAGGCATCGACATGCTCTTCCTCGACAAGATCCACAACATCGTAGCGCTCGAGCGCGAGATCAAGGATGATCCCTTCAACGCAGACTATCTCCTGCGCGCCAAGCGCATGGGCTTTTCGGACCGACATCTCGCCCATCTCTGGAAGTGCACGGAGAAAGAGGTCTCTGAGCGCCGCCGCGCGCTCGGCATTGTGCCGGTCTACAAGATGATCGACACCTGCGCCAGCGAGTTTGAGAGCTATATCCCCTACTTCTACTCCACCTATGAGCAGGAGAACGAATCCGTCGTGTCGGAGCGCGAAAAAATCCTCGTGCTCGGCGCGGGCCCGATCCGCATCGGTCAGGGCGTGGAGTTTGACTACTCCACCGTCCATGCCGTGAAGACGATCCGCGAGGCGGGCTATGAGGCCATTATCATCAACAACAATCCCGAGACCGTCTCCACGGACTACACCTGCTCCGACAAGCTCTATTTCGAGCCGCTCACGGTCGAGGACGTGATGAACGTGATCGAGCTGGAACAGCCGAAGGGCGTCATCGCGACGCTCGGCGGCCAGACGGCGATCAATCTCGTGGAGCCGCTCATGGAGCGCGGCGTGACGCTCATCGGCACGGACGCCGACGCCATCGAGCGCGCGGAAAACCGCGACTGCTTTGAAAAGCTGCTGCTGGAGCTCGACATTCCGCAGCCGCCCGGAGAGGCCGTGACGAACATCGAGGCGGGCGTGGAGGCCGCCGCACGCATCGGCTATCCGGTGCTCGTCCGCCCGAGCTATGTGCTCGGCGGCAGAGCCATGCAGATCGTCTCCGAGGAGGAGAGTCTGCGCCACTATCTCTTAAACGCCGTGCGCATCGACGAAAAGCAGCCTGTGCTGGTCGACAAATACATCATCGGCCGCGAGGTCGAGGTCGACGCCGTGTGCGACGGGGAGAACGTCTTTGTCCCCGGCATCATGGAGCATGTGGAGCGCACCGGCGTCCACTCCGGCGACAGCATCAGCGTCTACCCCGCCGTGAGTCTCTCGGACGAGGTGAAGGCGACCATTCTCGACTATACCCGCCGTCTCGGTCTCGGCATCGGCATTGTGGGTCTCTACAACATCCAGTTCATCGTCGACCGGGACAACCGCGTTTACATCATCGAGGTGAACCCCCGCTCGAGCCGCACCGTGCCCTTCATCTCCAAGTCGACCGGCTGGTCACTGGCTGACATCGGCACGCTCGCCATGCTGGGCAAAACGCTCCCGGAGCAGGGCATCACCGTTCTCTGCCCGGAGGACAAGCCGCGCTACTACGTCAAGGCACCCGCCTTCTCCTTCTCGAAGATCGCGGGGCTCGACGCCTACCTCTCCCCGGAGATGAAATCCACGGGCGAGGCCATCGGCTATGACCGGGCGCTCAACCGCGCGCTCTACAAGGCGCTGCAGGCAAGCGGCATGAACGTGACGAACGCGGGCACCGTGTTCGTGACGATTGCGGACGCCGACAAGGACGAGGCTCTGCCGCTGATTCGCCGGTTTTATAACCTCGGCTTCAACATCGAGGCGACCGAGGGCACGGCGAACTTCCTCAAGGAGCACGGCATCCGCACCCGCTGCAAGAAGAAGCTCTCCGAGGGCAGCGACGAGATTCTGCAGGGCATCCGCCGCGGCTATGTGAGCTATGTGATCAACACGCGCGACATCTCCAGCCAGTCCAGTCATACGGACGGCTATGAAATCCGCCGCTGCGCGGTCGAGAACAACGTGACCATCTTCACCGCGCTCGACACCGTGCGCGTCCTGCTCGACGTGCTGGAGGAAATCACGATTTCGATTTCGACGATTGATATGTAACTAGCAATCGCCGCGTCATTGCGAAACCAGTGCGCACACTGGTTGTGGCAATCCGCTTCTCCAAGGAGGCTGCAATCGTGTACTATGTTTACATCTTGGCAAACCGCACCAACACAACCATCTATACTGGTGTGACCAACAATCTGTTCCGCCGGATGGATGAGCACATCCGCCATACCAATCCCCATAGCTTCACCGCAAAGTATGATGTGACGAAGCTGGTTTATTTTGAAGGAGCCGAAACGCCTTCTGAAGCAATATTCAGAGAAAAACAGATTAAGGGCTGGAACCGGAAGCGGAAGAACAGCCTGATTGAATCCGTCAACCCGCACTGGGATGATCTTCTGCCGAAGCTCATGCAGGATGCGTAGGAGGACGGATTGCCACGTCGCTTCGCTCCTCGCAATGACAAAGACAATTGATATGTAATCCTGTACAGGAAAGGATTTAACATGCTTCAAACAACTTTTACTCTCATAGATAACACCCAGCTGACCCCCTTCGTTCATGAGCTGCGCCTGCAGGGCGACTGCTCCGCCGTCACCAATCCCGGGCAGTTCGTGCAGGTGGAGGTACCGGGGAAGTTTCTCCGGCGTCCGTTTTCCGTCTGCGACGTGACCGGCGATGTGCTCACACTCTGCGTGCGCCGAAGCGGCGAGGGCACCGAGACGCTGTGCTCGCTCCCGGTCGGCGCGGATCTGAATGTCCTCACCGGGCTCGGCAACGGCTTTGATCTCTCCGTCGCCTCTCCCCGCCCGCTGCTCATCGGCGGCGGCAGCGGCGTCGGCGCGCTGTACGGCCTCGCGAAGGAGCTGATGAGCCGGGGGCGGATGGTGCACGCCGCGCTCTGCTTCGCCACGGGGGCAGACGTCTATTACGAAGAGCAGTTTCGCGCGCTTGGTGCGGAGGTCACGGTTTTTACCGAGGACGGCTCCGCGGGCGAGCAGGGCAACGCCCTTTTCGCGCTTATGCTCCCGCACTGGGACATTTTCGCCTGCGGTCCGCTCGGCATGCTCGCCGCGCTCGACGACGCGGCAGAGGCGGATCTGCAGATGAGCCTGGAAGCGCGCATGGGCTGCGGCTTCGGCGCGTGCATGGGCTGCACGATTGAGACCGAGGACGGGCCGAAGCGCGTCTGCAAGGACGGGCCTGTGTTCAAAGGGCAGACGATTCGGTGGCCGGACGAAGACGGCGAGTGAGGAGTTAGGAGTGAGGAGTTTGAATACATCGGTCAGTCTCTGCGGCATCCCGCTTGACAATCCCATCATCCCCGCGTCGGGCACATTCGGGTACGGCAGGGAGTTTGCAGAGCTCTATGACATTTCCTGTCTGGGCAGCTTCTCCTGCAAGGGGACGACACGTGATCCCCGCCTCGGAAACCCGACGCCGCGCATCGCGGAAGGAAACGCCGGGATGCTCAACAGCGTCGGTCTGCAGAACCCGGGCATTGACGCCGTCATTGCCGAGGAGCTGCCGAATCTCGACCGCATCTTCCCCAAGCCGATTGTCGCGAACGTCTGCGGCTTTTCCGTGGAGGAATATGTGCACGTGGCGCGGAAATTTGACGCCTGTCCGCAGGTGGGCTGGCTGGAGGTGAACATCTCCTGCCCGAACGTGCACGGCGGCGGCATGGGCTTCGGCACGAGCTGCGAGAGCGCGGCAGAGGTCACGGCGGCGGTAAAGCAGGCGGTGAAAAAGCCCGTCATCGTGAAGCTCACGCCGAACGTAACGGACATCGCCTCCATCGCGAAGGCCTGCGAGGATGCGGGCGCGGACGCGCTCAGTCTCATCAACACCGTGATGGCCATGCGCATTGATCTGAACACAAAGCAGCCGGTGCTCCGCAATATCACCGGCGGTCTCTCCGGTCCGGCGGTCTTTCCGCTCGCGCTGCGCATGGTCTGGCAGGTCTATAATGCCGTCTCGGTCCCGATCATCGGACTCGGCGGCGTGTCCTCGGCCAGAGACGTGATCGAAATGATGCTCGCGGGCGCGACCGCCGTCGGCGTCGGCGCGGCCAATCTCAAAAATCCGTTTATCTGCAGGGAGATAGTTGAAACCCTGCCGGAAATCATGCTACAATATGGGATAGATGATCTGAAATACATTATCGGAGGTGCTCATCATGGGTAAAGACGTCATCATCGCCTGCGATTTCGCGAGCGGCGCAAAAACGCTGCGGTTTCTGGAACAGTTCGGGTCTGAGCGGCCCTTCGTAAAAATCGGCATGGAGCTGTTTTACTCCGCCGGTCCGACCATGGTCCGCGCGCTGAAGGACCGCGGCCACAAGGTATTTCTGGATCTGAAGCTCTGCGACATTCCCAACACTGTGGGACACTCCATGCGCGTGCTGCGCGATCTGGGCGCCGACATGATCAACATTCACGCCTTCGGCACCATCAAAATGATGGAGGCTGCGCTCGAGGGACTCACCCGCCCGGACGGCACGCATCCCCTGCTCATCGCCGTGACGCAGCTGACGAGCACGGACGAGGAGCGCATGCAGCGCGAGCTGCTCATCGACCGCCCGCTGGAGGAGGTCGTGCTGCATTACGCCGCGAACGCCCGCGCCGCAGGACTAGACGGCGTGGTCTGCTCCCCGCTGGAGGCGCCCGGCGTGCACGCGCGCTGCGGAGACGATTTTCTCACCGTGACGCCCGGCGTGCGCTTTGCCGCCGCGAACCCCACGGACGACCAGGTTCGCATCACGACGCCCGCCGAGGCCAAGGCGCTCGGCTCGAACTACATCGTTGTCGGCCGCCCGATCACCAAGGCGGAGAACCCGGTGGAGGCGTATCACAGAGTACTAAAGGAGTTTGCAGACTGAATCCTGTAAGGAGGAACCTTATTATATGATGAAATCCGAAATTGCCCGCGCCCTGCTGGACATTCAGGCCGTGTTTCTCCGCCCGGAGGAGCCCTTCACCTGGGCCAGCGGCATCAAAAGCCCGATTTATACCGACAACCGCCTGATCCTCACCGCGCCGGAAGCGCGAAATCTCGTGGAGTCCGCCATTGCCGAGACCGTGCGCCGTGAGTTTCCCGAGGCAGAGGTGCTCATGGGCACCGCCACCGCCGGCATTGCCCACGCGGCAATCGCCGCGCATCTGCTGGGTCTGCCGATGGGCTATGTCCGCTCCGGGAACAAGGATCACGGGCGGCAGAACCGCATCGAGGGCCGACTGAACCCGGGCGAGAAGGTCGTCGTCATCGAGGATCTCATCTCCACCGGCGGCAGCGTGATCACCACGGTGGAAGCGCTGCGCGAGGCGGGCGCCGAGGTGCTCGGCGTGGTGAGCATCTTCACCTACGGGATGGAAAAGGGCCGCGAGCGTCTTGCTGACGCAAATGTGCGCGCTGTGAGTCTCACGGACATTGACGCCGTGTGCGACATCGCCGCCGAGACCGGGCGCATTGCTCCGGAGGACAAGGCGCGGATTCTCAGGTTCCGCGACAATCCTTCTGACGAGAGTTGGGCAAACAAATGAGACATCTGATTGATATTCGCGATCTCTCCGAGCAGGAGATCGCCGCCATTCTCGATCTGGCAGACGACATTGTGGCAAATCCCGACGATTACCGCGAGGTCTGCAGATACAAAAAGCTCGCGACGCTCTTTTTCGAGCCCAGCACGCGCACCCGCCTGAGCTTTGAGGCGGCGATGTATGAGCTGGGCGGTCAGGTGCTCGGCTTTTCCGAAGCGGCAAGCTCCTCGGCGAGCAAGGGCGAGAGCGTGGCCGACACGATCCGCGTCGTCGGCTGCTACGCCGACATCATCGCCATGCGCCACCCCAAGGAGGGCGCGCCCATGGTCGGCGCAATGCACTCGAGCGTGCCGATCATCAACGCGGGCGACGGCGGACACAACCACCCCACCCAGACGCTGACGGATCTCATGACCATCCGGCGCGAAAAGGGGCGCCTCTCGGACTTCACGATCGGCCTCTGCGGCGATCTGAAATTCGGCCGCACGGTGCACTCGCTCATCGCGGCGCTCAGCCGCTACGCGGGCATCAAGTTCGTGCTCATCAGCCCCGAGGAGCTGAAGGTGCCGAGCTATATCAAAAAGGATATTCTCGCCGAGCAGGGTCTGCCCTATGAGCAGACGACGGAGCTGACCGACGTGATGCCCCAGCTCGATGTGCTCTACATGACGCGCGTGCAGCGCGAGCGCTTCTTCAACGAGGAGGACTATCTCCGCCTGAAGGACAGCTACATTCTCACGCCCGAGAAGCTGCGCGGCGCAAAGGCGGATCTCACCATTCTCCATCCCCTGCCCCGTGTGAATGAAATCGACACCGCCATCGACGCAGACCCCAGAGCCTGCTATTTCCGTCAGGCGCTTAACGGCAAGTTCGTGCGCATGGCGCTCATCATGACCCTGCTGGGTCTGGCGAAAGGAGCAGAAGCGTGAACATTGATTCCATTCAGAACGGCATCGTCATCGACCATATCCGCTCCGGCGGCGCGATGCAGCTTTATTCCCTGCTGGGTCTTGACAAGCTCGACTGCCCCATCGCCATCATCAAGAATGCGCCGAGCAGCAAGCTCGGATGCAAGGACATCATCAAGATTGACTCCGAGCAGCCGCTGAATCTGGACGTGCTGGGCTTTGTAGACCCGGATGCGACGATCAACGTGATCCGCGGCGGCAAGCTCGTGGAGAAAAAGCACGCCGGTCTGCCCGACCGCATCCGGGATGTGCTGCGCTGCCGCAATCCCCGCTGCATCACGAGCGTGGAGCCGGATCTGCCGCAGGTGTTTCAGCTCGCCAACCGCGAGACGAAAACCTATCGCTGCATCTACTGCGAAGCGAAAGCGGAATAAGCAAAATGAAAAGCCCGCCTTGACGGCGGGCTTTTCATTTTGAAAGGCTACTCGCGCTCCATCGCCCTCGGCTTTGCCTCGGTTGGTCGGCGCGAGGACTCGCGGTAAGCGAGTCTCAGGGTGTTTTTGCCGGGGCAAAGCTCCGGCAAAAACAATCGGAATCTCTTTGCGGCGTCCGCGCCGCAAACTCTGCCGAGGGCTTTTTCATCCTTTCAGGCCGCGCTCCTGGCGGTCCATGTTCTCCACGACGACGTCGTGCAGCTCGCCGAGACTCGCGGCGTACTCCAGCACCTGCCACGGCTCGTTGGTGTGGAAGTGGATCTTGATGAGATCCTCATCGCCCACGGCGAGCAGACTGTCGCCCTTGAAGTGCTCGGTGATGTAATCAAAAATCTCGTCTTCATCGAGATCGTGGCCCTCGATGAGCATCTGGGTGTCAAAGATAAATTCCAGCATGGTATAGCCTCCTTGGATTTCGGGCAGATGATATCCGCCCCTACAGATTATGAATCGAGCTTCAGCACAGCGAGGAAGGCCTCCGTGGGGATGGACACGGTGCCGAGCTGGCGCATCTTCTTCTTGCCTTCCTTCTGCTTTTCGAGCAGCTTCTTCTTGCGGGTAATGTCGCCGCCATAGCACTTGGCGAGCACGTCCTTGCGCAGGGCCTTCACAGTCTCGCGGGCGATGATCTTGCCGCCGATGGCCGCCTGCACGGGGATCTCGAAGAGCTGGCGCGGAATGTTCTCCTTGAGCTTTTCGCAGAGACTGCGGGCGCGGCCGTAGGCCTTGTCCTTGTGGGCGATGAAGCTCAGCGCGTCCACCGGATCGCCGTTTAAGAGCATGTCCACCTTCACAAGCTCGCTCGGGTGGTAGCTTGAAAACTCATAGTCGAGCGAGGCATAACCCTTGGTGCGCGCCTTGAGCGTGTCAAAGAAGTTATAGACAATCTCATTGAGCGGCATCTCGTATTTGAGCTCGACGAGGCGGCTGTCGAGATACTGCATGTCCTTATATTCGCCGCGCAGATCCTGGCAGA
The DNA here is from genome assembly GCA_045546715.1 of Oscillospiraceae bacterium. Classification (GTDB taxonomy): domain Bacteria; phylum Bacillota; class Clostridia; order Oscillospirales; family Oscillospiraceae; genus CAG-103. The sequence continues at coordinate 9,807 of JAZQDI010000013.1, forward strand.
GGGGCATGATATTGCCCACAAACTCCTGCGGCGTGATGATCGAGACGGACACGAACGGCTCCTCCGCCATTTCAATGGCAGCGGGGTTCGGGTAATTGTGCGGATTGTCGACCATGACAACAGTGCCGTCGGTTTTGGTGATGCGGTAGATAACGCTCGGCAGCGTCGTGATCAGATCGAGATCGAACTCCCGCTCCAGCCGCTCCTGAATGATCTCCATGTGGAGCATACCGAGGAAGCCGCAGCGGAAACCGAAGCCGAGCGCGGCGGAGGATTCCGGCTCGAAGGAGAGCGAAGCGTCGTTCAGCTTGAGCTTTTCGAGCGCGTCGCGCAGGTCGGGATATTTGGAGCCGTCCTCGGTGTAAATGCCGCAGTAGACCATGCTGCGCGCCGGGCGGTAGCCGGGCAGCGGCTCGCCCGCCGGGTTCTGCACGCCGGTGACGGTGTCGCCCACGCGGGTATCGTCCACATTCTTGATGCTGGCGGTGAAATAGCCGACGTCGCCGCAGCCAAGCTCATCGCAGGGGTCGAGCCCGATCGGGCGAAGATGCCCGACCTCGAGAATCTTATACTGCGCACCGGTGGCCATCATGCGGATCTCCATGTCCTTTTTGATCGTGCCCTGCATGACGCGCACGAGGACGATGACGCCGCGATAAGCGTCATACTGGCTGTCGAAAACGAGCGCCTGCAGCGGCGCAGCGGGATCGCCCTTCGGGGCGGGAACGTTATCAACAATGCTGTCGAGCACGGCCTGAATGTTGATGCCCTGCTTGGCGGAGATCTCCGGCGCGTCCATGGCCGGGATGCCGATGATGTCCTCTACCTCGGTTTTGGTGCGGTGAGGATCGGCGGCGGGCAGATCGATCTTGTTGATGACGGGCAGAATCTCCAGATCGTGCTCCAGAGCGAGATAGGTGTTCGCAAGCGTCTGCGCCTCGACGCCCTGAGACGCGTCCACGATGAGGACCGCACCCTCGCAGGCGGCGAGCGACCGGCTCACCTCATAGTTGAAGTCCACATGGCCCGGCGTGTCGATGAGGTTGAGCGTGTAGGTCTCCCCGTCGCGGACATAGTTTAAGCCCACGGCGCGGGCCTTGATCGTGATGCCGCGCTCGCGCTCGAGATCCATGTCGTCGAGCAGCTGATCCTCCATGTCGCGCTGGCTCACCGCGCCGCAGAGCTCAATGAGACGGTCGGACAGGGTGGATTTGCCGTGGTCGATATGGGCAATGATGGAAAAGTTTCGGATATGGTCTTGAGGGATCATGGTTCGTTCTCTCCTGTCAGGGTTTTGAGGGCAAGCTGGGCCTGATCGGCGGCGTCGCACACGGAGCGCACCGCGAGACGCAGCCGCTCGAGCTGCTCGGACGGCGCCATGGGCTGATCCGTGCGGCCAAGCAGATAATCGGCGCTCACGCCGTAATAATCGCAGGCTCGGCAGACAAAATGGAGCCCCGGCTCGCGCGCGCCGTTTTCATAGTGGCTCAGCAGCGCCTGACTGATGCCGAGATCCGCCGCCACCGCGCGCTGACTCAGCCCTTTTTCCCGCCGCAGGCGGTTGAGCGTCTCGGAAAAACCGCGTACCATCGGCGTATCTCCTTTCATGGTCAGATTATTACAGGATGTATTATAACGATTTGCGCCGGATTTGTAAACACAAAAAGCCCCACGCCCGGGAATGACCCGGCGGGGCACCTTTTCATTTGTTCCCGTCGGTGGACTGCAATACCTTTTTCAGATCCTC
>JAZQDI010000014.1:0-7275 GCA_045546715.1 Oscillospiraceae bacterium
GTCTGCTTTGCTATGCTTTGATCTTGGTCCCGGCGTGATTTTCGGCGGCTTTTCCGCTCGGATTTGCCCCTTATTTCGCGCTGTGACGAACGTTGGATGAAAGGTTGAATATTTACCTTACGTTCACCTTTTCATTCAACGTATAATGATGCAGGGGCCGACGACCCGGCTGCCCGAATACCGCTCGAAAGGATGATGCGCATGGCTGCAGGTCCCAATCAAAAACAGAAAATGCTGATCCTTGCGGACATTTTCTCCCGCGAGACGGACGATGACCACGGACTCACGCTCCCGGAGATTGCCGAGCGGCTGGAGGCCGCCGGCGTAAACGCCGAGCGCAAAACGCTCTACCGCGACTTTGAAGAGCTGCAGAATTACGGCATGGACGTCATCGCTGAGCAGGACGGGCGGCAGGTGCGCTACCATCTCGGCAGCCGTGCCTTTGAGCTCGCAGAGCTCAAGCTCCTCGTGGACGCGGTGCAGTCGTCCCGGTTCATCACGGAGCGGAAATCCCGGGAGCTCATCGGCAAGCTGGAAAGCCTTGTCAGCCGCTATGAAGCGCAGTACCTCCACCGTCAGGTGCTGCTCACCGGCCGCGTCAAGGCGGAAAACGAGCATATCTATTATCTCGTTGACCGCCTCCATGAGGCCATCGGCGCGAATGCGCAGGTGCGCTTTCACTATTTTCGCTGGACGCGGACGGGGGAAAAGGCTCTCCGGCGGGACGGCGCGTGGTATGTGCTCAGCCCGTGGGCGCTGCTGTGGGATGATGAGAATTATTATCTCGCCGCCTATGACGCCGCAGCGGACACGATCAAGCACTTCCGCGTGGACAAGATGCTCGATCTTGAACTGCTGGATGCGCCGCGTCTCGGCGAGACGCGCTGGGCGGAGCGCGGCGCCGGGGCCTACAGCCGCAGCGTCTTCGGCATGCACGGCGGCGAGAGCGTCACGGTCACGCTCGAGGGCGAAAACGACATGGCGGGCGTACTCATTGACCGCTTCGGCCGCGACCTGATTCTCGCCCCGCTGGGGGCGGACCGCTTCACCGCGCAGATCGAGGTCGTGCCGAGTCCGCATTTCATCGGCTGGATCATCGCCCTTGGCGACGGCGTGCGCGTCACCGGTCCGGCTTCCGTCGTCGATCAGCTCCGCGCCGAGGCGAAGCGCCTTGCAGAGCAGTACCAATAAAACCTTTCCCCATATACGAAAAAAAGGAGCCATTTCCATGAATCCTTATCTCTCCGAATACCAGTCCAAGCTCCGCACGCCCGCCGAGGCGGTGCGCTGCGTCAAATCCGGCGACTGGGTGGACTATACCACCAACGTCTGCTTTCCCACGCTGCTGGACGCTGCGCTTGCCGAGCGGCGGGACGAGCTGGAGGACGTGAAAATCCGCGGCAATCTCTGCTTTGGCCCGATCCGCACGGTGGAGTGTGATCCCGAGCGCACGCACTTTATCTATAACAGCTGGCACTGCTCGGCCTATGAGCGGAAGCTGTGCGACCGCGGTCTCTGCAATTATATCCCCATGATCTTCCGCAGCGTCGTGCCGTGGTATCGAAGCTTTCTCACGGTGAATGTCGCCATGATGTCCGTTCCGCCCATGGACAAGCACGGGTATTTCAACCTCTCCTGCGCCGCCGGCATTGCCAGGGGCATTCTTGACAAGGCGGACGTCGTCATTCTCGAGGTGAATGAGCACCTGCCGCGTATTCTCGGCGGCTTTGACGAGAGCATCCACATTTCTGAGGTGGACTATATCGTGGAGGGGCAGCATGACCCGCTGCCGGAGTTTCCCGTCGCGCAGCCCACGCCGGAGGACGAGGCGATTGCCCGCCTCATCGTCGAGCAGATCCCGGACGGGGCGACGCTTCAGCTTGGCATCGGCGCCATGCCGAACGTGGTCGGCAGTCTGCTTGCTGAATCGGACTTAAAGGATCTCGGCATGCACACCGAGCTCTGCGGCGACGCGTATCTGAATCTCTTCCGCGCCGGAAAGCTCACCAACCGCCGCAAGACCCACCAGCCCGGCAAGGGCGTCACCGGCATCGTCTTCGGCTCGCGTGATCTGTATGACTGGGTGGATCAGAACCCCGGCGTCATCGTCGAGCCGCTGGAGTTTGTCAACGCGCCCGAGACCATCGCGAAGCTTGACAACATGATTTCCATCAACTCCGCCATCTCCGCCGATCTCTATGGTCAGGTCTGCGCCGAGTCCGCCGGACTGCGCCAGATCTCCGGCACCGGCGGCCAGCTCGACTATCTCACGGGCGCTGCCATGAGCCGCGGCGGCAAGGCGTTCATCTGTATGACCAGCGCCTATACCGACAAAGCAGGGGAGCGGCACTCGCGCATCCTGCCGCACTTTAACGGCGATATCGTCACCGATCCGCGCAGTCAGGCATACTACATTGTCACCGAATACGGCGCGGTGAATCTTGCCGGGCGCAGCACGTGGGAGCGCGCCGAGGCGCTCGTCTCAATCGCGCACCCGGACTTTAGGGACGAGCTCATCCGCGCCGCCGAGACGCAGAAAATCTGGCGCCGGTCGAATAAAATCTGATTGCGTGCAAACTTTTCTTGTGATACACTTGCTTTAGCGACTTAAATTCTTTTGAAAGAAGGGAACCTTATGGCGGAAAACAACAGACCGAGACGCAGAGAAACCAACGTCACGGATGACGGCCTCGGCGTCCATCGCCGGGATGACGTCGGTCTCGGCACCGGCAAGGTCGGTTCCGGCTCCGGCATGCCGCAGAAGCCCTCGTCCTCCGGGCGCAATGTCAAGCGCGCCGGCGGTATCGGCGGCGGCATCATCGCTCTGATTCTTGCTCTGCTGCTCGGCAGCGGCGGTCTCGGCAATCTCTTCGGCGGCAGCGGAACAACCTCCGCAGGCACTGCATCCTCCGGCAGCAGCGCCAGTCTGCCGCAGGCGCAGAGCGTGCTCATGGCGCCCGCCTCCAACGCCTGGGGCAGCGACAGCAATCTCGGCCAGCTCAATACCTCTGTCGCCTCCGGCGCGCGGGATAAGTTCTTCACGCCCGCGGCGAACGGGCAGGACACCGTCACCCTTATGGTTTACATGTGCGGCACGGATCTCGAATCGAAATACGGCATGGCCACCAAGGACATGATGGAGATGGTGAACGCCCAGCTGTCGGACAAGGTGAATGTCCTTGTCTTCACCGGCGGCTGCAGGCAGTGGAAGAACCAGGCAGTGTCCAGCAGCACCAACCAGATTTTCCGAGTGGTGCAGGGCGGGCTGGAGCAGAAGGTCGCCAATGCCGGCACTGCCGCCATGACCGACCCGAACAACCTCGCCGGATTTATCCAGTGGTGCACGCAGAACTATCCCGCCAGCCGCAACTGCCTCATCTTCTGGGACCACGGCGGCGGCTCCATTCAGGGCTACGGCTATGACGAGAAAAACCCCCGCTCCGGCTCCATGACGCTCGCGCAGATCGACTCTGCGCTCAAGGCCGCGAACATGAAGTTTGACTTCATCGGCTTTGATACCTGCCTCATGGCAACGGCGGAAAACGCGCTCATGCTCTCCAAGTATGCCGACTACATGATCGCCTCCGAGGAGACCGAGCCCGGCGTCGGCTGGTATTACACCAACTGGCTCACCGCGCTCAGCCAGAACCCGTCCATCTCCACGCTGGAGCTGGGCAAGAAGATCATTGACGATTTTGTGGACGTCTGCCAGCAGCAGTGCCGCGGTCAGCAGACCACGCTCTCCATGGTGGACCTCGCCGAGCTCTCCGGCACGGTGGGCGATGCTTTCACCGCCTTCTCGCAGGGCACGAAAAACCTCGTTGCGTCTTCCGGCTATCAGACGGTTTCCCGCGCGAGAAGCAACACGCGCGAGTTCGCCGGCAGCAGCTCCATCGACCAGATCGACCTTGTCCACTTTGCCAAAAACCTCGGCACGGATGAGGCGAAGAAGCTCTCCGACGTGCTGCTCAGCAGCATCAAGTATAACCGCACCGGAAACATCACCAATGCCTACGGACTGAGCATCTATTTCCCCTATAAAAAGACCTCGAATGTGGACGCCGCTGTGGCGACCTATGACCGCATCGGTCTCGACAGCGCCTATTCCGACTGCATCCGCGAGTTTGCAAGTCTCGAGGTCAGCGGTCAGGTCGGCGCGGGCGGCACCGGCTCTGCGCTCCCGTCTCTGCTCGGTTCGCTCATGAGCGGACAGCAGAGCGCCCAGTCCTCGGGCAGCATCGGCGCGGAGGACATCGCCCAGATGCTCAATCTCTTCCTCGGCGGCAGAAGCGGCGTCGCCGGGCTCACGAGTGACAATACCGGCTTCCTCGCCGGACGCAGCATGCCCACCGAGGACGCGGCGGCGTACATTGCAGATCACCGCTTTGATGTGTCCCAGCTTGTCTGGACGAACGAGGACGGCGCCAACAAAATTGTCCTGCCGCAGGAGCAGTGGGATCTGGTGCAGGGCCTGGATGTGAACGTATTCTATGACGACGGCACCGGCTATATCGACATGGGTCTCGACAACACCTTCGACTTTGACGACGCCGGCAATCTCATCGGCGATACGGACGGCACCTGGCTGAGCATCAACGGCCAGCCTGTGGCGTATTACCATCTCTCCACCGCGGAAGACGGCGCGAAATACACCTTCACCGGCTATGTCCCCGTGCTGCTCAACGGCGAGCGCATGGACCTGATTCTCATCTTCTCCGACGAGAACCCCAAGGGCTATATCGCCGGCGCCCGCCCGGCCTACTCCGCCGAGGAGACCGAGACTGTGGCCCGCGGTCTGGTCGATGTGAATGCAGGCGATACGCTTGATTTCCTCTGCGATTACTACAGCTATGACGGCGTCTATCAGGACAGCTACAAGCTCGGCGAGCAGATGACCGTCACGGACAGTATGCGAATCAGCAACACTGCGCTGGGCGGCAATACGCTCACGCTCTATCGCTTCACGGATCTCTACAATCAGTATTACTGGACGCTTCCCGTCCCCACGGAGTAAGCACAATGCAAATCAGCCCCGGGCATCTGCCCGGGGCTTTCTCTGTCGTAGGGGCGGGCGACCTCGGCCGCCCGCAAGTTCATTTTAGCACAAATGTGTTTCCGTCAAACTCGATCAGTCCGTCTGCCTGCATTTCCGTGAGCTCCCGCGTCATGGCGCTGCGGTTGGCGTGCAGGTAGCTTGCCATTTCTGTCCGGTTGAGCGGCACGGTGATGTATTTGCTGCCCTGCTTCTGCGCCTGCACGGAGAGATAGGCGAGAATCTTTTCGCGCAGTGTGCTCTTGGATGAGATCTCGATCTTTTCCATCAGCCGCAGATTCTTTTCTCCCAGCATGGAGAAGAGGTTGCGTGAGAGCGTTGTGTGAAACGGGCACTGTTTTTTGCACGGTGTGAGCACATGGTCGAGCGGCAGAAACAGCACGTCCGTGTGCGCCGCAGCGAGGAAGGAAAAATGGCTCGCCTGCTCCGGACGCAGGGCGAAGGTCTCGCCGAAGAGCTCGCCCGGTCCCATGTACGCCATGAGTGTTCTCTTTCCCCAGACGTCCTCCTTTAGCATATGCACCGAGCCCTTGAGCACAATGCCGATGTCCGTGATGTGATCCTGCTCCAAAAGGATAAATTCTCCTTTCTTATAGGAGCGGACATAGGTCTTCAGACAGCCGAGCAGCGCAGCGCGGTCCGAGTCTGCAATCCCTTGAAACAGCGGGATATTTACAAGAACTTCCATATTCGCAGCCATCGCAGATTCCTCCTGTTTCCATCCTTACCTGTGCATATGCCTTTGTTCGCACGTCCGCGTTACGCGGACGATACGCAATTTCATTGCGCGGGTACTAAGTTATTATAAACATCAAATGTGACGAAATAATGTTGCTGGCGCAACAACTGCAAAAAAGAACATCTTGTATAATAAATGTGGAGCTGTGTCTGAACAGATCAGATCCGGAATACGCCTTTTCGGAGGAAATTCATCATGAGAAGAGATACGAAGAAGAAAGAGCGCATCAGTGATGTATTCGGCATCCTGTGCGGCGTTGCGCTGCTGTGTTTTCTGGTGTTCAATGTCGTCTGGGCGAACACGACCCATCCGGTCGGCGTGCGCTCCGGTGAGATTCCGGACACGGCTATGACCGTGCAGGGCACGGCGGAGGGCCGCAACGGCCCGATCACCGTCGAGGTCGTGGCGGACAACGAGCAGATCTATCAGATCCGCGTGCTGGACCAGAAGGAGACCGAGGGCATCGGCTCCGAGGCCATCACCGGCATGCCGAAGGCAATCTTCGCCGGTCAGGATCTGAATGTGGACGCTGTCGGCGGCGCGACCATCACGTCTGAGGCGCTGCGCAATGCCATCGTCAGTGCGCTGCAGGACGCCGGCATCGACACCAAGGCCTTCAACCTGCGCACCGTGAAGCTGGAAAACGTGGCCATGACCATTGCCGAGGCGGAGCCCAATGCGGGCATCACGGTCATCAAGTCCGCCGACTGGGCGGAGATGTATCCGGATGAGTATAACTCCTGGATGTCCAATGAGATGAACAGTGAGTTCCACAGCTATCTGGAGAGCTTCCCCTATCTGAAGACCCTCTATGACGGCTATGGCTTTGCCAAGCAGTATGAGAGCGCCCGCGGCCACATGTATGTCATTGACGACGTGACCGGCACGGCCCGTCCCCATCCGCTGGCAAACTGCTTCACCTGCAAGACCCCGGACTTCACCGTCATGACCAACAACATGGGCGACGCTGCCTATGCCCTCAAGTTTGAGGACGTGATGCAGCAGGTCAACGAGCCGCTGAGCTGCTACAACTGCCATGCCAACGAGCCCGGCGAGAACCCCGGCCAGATCGTCATTACGCACGCCTACTGCACCGACTCCGTGGGCGACGATTTTGCCGAGATCGACGCGGCGAACCTCGCCTGCGGTCAGTGCCATGTGGAGTATTACTTTGATCCCGGCACCAAGGCGACCACGCTGCCGCACAACAGTCTCGCCTCCATGTCGCCGGACGAGATTCTCAACTACTACAACAACGTTCTGGTGGACGACGAGGGTCAGGGCTTTGCCGACTTCACGAGCCCGAACACCGGCATCCGCGTGATCAAGGTGCAGCACCCCGAGATGGAAACCTTCCTCGGCGAGGGAAGTGTCCACCGCGGCAAGTTCACCTGCGCTGACTGCCACATGACCGAGGCCGTGAACAACAAGGGCGAGACCTACATGAACCACTTCCTCTCCAGCCCGCTGGAGAATCAGGAGC
>JAZQDI010000015.1:0-56413 GCA_045546715.1 Oscillospiraceae bacterium
CCGGTGGCGGGCCACGATGACGATATCATATCCGCGCTTCACTTCCCCCTCGTGCAGGCGATAGATCTCCCGCAGAAAGTCGGATCGTAGCCATGTCGTTCTGTGAGCCAAGGAGTTGGGTCTAGTCATTGTCTTCCTAAGCCCGCTTGGCCTCCGACTTCTCGATGGCCTGGAGCGCGTACTGTGAGCAGGTGGGGGTGTAGCGGCAGGTGGGCGGCGTCAGGGGTGAGATATATTTCCGGTAGAATTTAATCAGTGCCAGAAGGATCTTCTTCATCACGGCTCGGTTCCCTCCCCGCAGAAAGCAGCGACAGTCTCCCAAGGGTCTTCATGAGTTCCTTCTCCAGCCGGTGATAATCCGCCTCCGCAGCCCGGTGGCGGGCCACGATGACGATATCATATCCGCGCTTCACTTCCCCCTCGTGCAGGCGATAGATCTCCCGCAGACGGCGGCGGATGCGGTTGCGCGTGACGGCGTTTCCGATTTTGTTGGAGACGGTGTAGCCGATCCGGTTCCGGTCTCTGCCGTTTTTCCGGCAGTAGCAGACCAGCGACGGTGCGGCCGCGCTCTTTCCCTTGGAGTACAGGCGCCGGAATTCATGGTTTTTCTTGAGTGTTACGGTAAATTCCACTTGCCTCTTCCTTACGCTAAAATCAGACTGCGAATACAAACGCTTTTAGGGCGGTTCTAAGCCCGCCCGAAAAACGATGTTATTTGGTTGCAGCCGTGCTCACAGCAAACTGCTGAGACTCAGTAGCTCAGCTTTTTTCTGCCCTTCGCTCTGCGGCGGGCGAGCACCTTGCGGCCGTTGGCGGTCGCCATTCTCTTGCGGAAGCCGTGCTCTTTCTTGCGCTGGCGCTTCTTGGGCTGGTAGGTACGGAACATCGTCTGGACTCCTTTCTTAAAATAGGATAACTCAGCAACAGGCAGGTTCTGCCTGAGGTGGACATGGTTGGGCCGCCGTTTTCGGCGGCACCGGGTTGATATTATACCTTATACCATCCTTGGATGTCAAGGATTTTTCGCTTCCGGAGCGGCATTTTCCCGCTCTCGATCCAGCAAAAGCCGGGTTTTCAGCACCGCGACGACGGTTTTTACGTCCGGCAATTGGCCGCTGAGGGCCAGATCCGTCAGCTCATCGAGGCTGTGTTTTTCCACATTCAGGAACTCCCCGTCGTCCAGATGGGCCTTGCCGTGCTTCAGATCTCTGGCAAGATAGACGTGCAGCACCTCGCCGCAGTAGCCGGGCGAGGCGTACTGCTTTCCGAGATACTCCAGTCTGCCGGCTTCGAGGCCGGTCTCCTCACTGAGCTCTCTTCTGGCGGCAGGCTCCGGCTCCTCCCCTTTCTCCAGCTTCCCGGCGGGGATCTCCAAAAGCAGCTCGGAAAAGGGATAGCGAAACTGGCGCACGCACCAGACCGTGCCGTCGGCCTCCAGCGGCAGCACCGCCACGCCGCCGGGGTGCTCCACCACTTCACGAAGGGCAAGACTTCCGTCCGGCAGCTGGGCCTGATCGAGCCGGGTGTTCACGATGATCCCGTGGTAGCAGGTGATGGATTTGAGGGTTTTCTCTTCCAGCTTCATGACATATCATCTCCAGAGGGTATCTTACCATATTTCAGGCAGGATTGCCATATATTTTGAGTGGCGCGTTTCCGCCGCATGAAATATAATGATTTTAACTATTATGGGGAGGATATCAATAATGGTGATTGAGACCGTGACGCCCCAGGCCGTCAGTCTGCGCATCAGCCGCGCGGAGCTGGACGGGCGGCGCACCATGACCCAACAGGAGGCGCGGGAGGCCGTGCTCCGGGCATTGACAGACAGCGGGCAGCCGCCATGGCTCCGGATGGAGATCTCCCTCTTCCCCGCTGAGGAGGAGCTGCTCTTGATTGCAAGGCCAGTGTCCCCCTGCCCCTGCCGGTTTCGATTCCAGCGCTTCAACGATCTCACGGCGGCGCTGGCGTATCTGCCGACGGAGACGGACTCCGACGTGGTGTACATCGAGGGCGGCTATGAGCTGCTTTTGTATCTGGCGGAGTCAGCGCTTCCCAACGCCCTCTATGAGTTCGGTGAGCCGCTCCGCTGCACCCCGGAGCTGGCTGCCCATCTCACCGAGCAGGGGGAGTTGATCGCCCGGGAGAACGCGGTCTCGCTGCTGCAGAAGTATTTTTGCTGAAATCTCTTTTCTTCTTCCTAAAAGTGTGCTAAAATAGAAGTCCACTACCGCGAAAGGAGGACAGATCATGCCGAGAGAAAAAGGCACCAAGCAGGCGGCGCAGAACCGCAAGGCCCTGCATGATTATTTCGTCCTGGAGCGGTATGAGGCCGGCATCGAGCTCTTCGGCACCGAGGTCAAGAGCATCCGCGCAGGCACCGTGAATCTGAAGGACAGCTTCTGCGTGGTGAAAAACGGCGAGCTCTTCGCCCACGGCATCCACATCAGCCCCTACACCCACGGGAGCTACTATAACAAAGATCCCGACCGTCCCAAGCGCCTGCTGATGCACAAGCGGGAGATCCTGAAGCTGAACGCCAAGGTCATGCAGGAGGGACTGACGCTGGTGCCCCTGAGCCTCTATTTCAAGGACGGCCGGGTGAAAGCGGAGATCGGTCTCTGCAAGGGCAAAAAGCTCTACGACAAGCGGGAGGCCGCAGCCGAAAAGTCCGCCCGGAGAGACATGGACCGGGCCATGAAAGAGAAGTATTAAAATAAACATACAGAAAGGATACCACACTATGAGCAATCCCATTGTCACCATTGAGATGGAAAACGGCGGCGTCATCAAGGCGGAGCTCTACCCCGAAGTGGCACCGAATACCGTCAACAACTTCATCAGCCTCATCAAGTCCGGCTTCTATGACGGCGTGATCTTCCACCGCGTGATCCCCGGCTTCATGATCCAGGGCGGCGACCCCCAGGGCACCGGCATGGGCGGCCCCGGCTACTGCATCCGCGGCGAGTTCAGCGACAACGGCTTCAAAAACGAGCTGAAGCACACCCGCGGCGTCCTGTCCATGGCCCGCACCATGATCCCCGACACCGCCGGCAGCCAGTTCTTCATCATGCATCAGGATGCGCCCCATCTGGATCGCCAGTACGCCGCCTTCGGCAAGGTCATCGAGGGCATCGAGGTGGTCGATCAGATCGCCCGCAGCCCCGCAACATGCGCACCGACAAGCCCAATGCGGACCAGCGGATGAAGACCGTCACCGTCGATACCTTCGGCGTCGAGTACCCCGAGCCGGAGAAGCTGCCCGGCAGATAAAAGAGTACGGATTGCCACACCGGTGTGCGCACTGGTTCGCAATGACACGCTCTTTTTGAAACAAACTCAACCTTTTCACGTCTAAAACATCGAAGAACAGTTCAAGATTTCTGCAACATCGAAAAAGCCCTCATGTAGCTTTTTCAAAAGACAAAGGGAACCTTTGTCTTTTGCGGGGATGTACCGGTTTCGACGGGGGTGTGGAGGCAGGAATAGCGGGCGGCGGCGCCTGACCGCCATAAAACGGGCATCTTATAAATTAAAGAACAACAACGATACTGTTCTTCTCGCTGCTTAATTAGCGAGCGTTCCCTCCGGGAGGCCCACGGCCCGGATGTGGAGCGTCGATTAGTGGGGAACGTGAGTGCGCAAAGCTTTGAGTGTGCCACGCATCATGAAGCTACCGGACTTTCAGGCTTGCATGTTGGCCTGGTATGAAGGGAACGGGTAAGTTCGGCTTACCGCAACAACCTGCTGCGCCCGGAGAAGTTCCTGTTAAAGCGCTTTCGGACGGGGGTTCAATTCCCCCCATCTCCACCAATTGAAAAAGGCACTTGCCGGTTTGGCAAGTGCCTTTTTCGGAATATCATAATTCATTCAGGGTGATTCCCTCATGTTTAAAATCCGGACATTTTTAAAGCAGGAGCCGGTATTAATCGTTGCTTCTGCAGCAGCCATGATCAGCTGCTTTTTTATGCCTCCCGACACAAAATACTTGCAATACATTGACTGGCGAACGCTCGCGCTGCTGTACTGCCTGATGGTTGTGGTATCCGGTCTTCGCAAAGCAGGCGTATTCGCTCATTTGTCCCACGCGCTCTGTGAAAGAGCGGGCAGTGTCCGTTCACTTGGGATCATGCTTGTATTGCTTTGTTTTTTCAGCGCGATGCTGATCACAAATGATGTCGCATTGCTCACATTTGTTCCATTTGCAATCGTTGTTTTGGGAATGATCGGTCATTCCGAAGCACTCATTCGAGTAGTCGTTCTGCAAACCGCGGCTGCAAATCTCGGCAGTATGCTGACGCCTGTCGGCAATCCGCAGAATTTGTATCTCTACTCTCATTACAATTTCTCGCTTCAGCAATTTCTGATTACTACGCTCCCCTATTGGCTTCTGAGTTTCGTGCTCGTAGTCGCGCTTTGCTTTCTTTTTCTTCCCAAGACAAAAGCAAAGCCGTTTCTCGGCGAAGAGCCGGGAATGGATCGCAAAGAACTGTGGATTCATTCGATCCTCTTTCTGGTTTGTCTGCTGGCGGTCATTCGACTGATATCATGGCAGGTCATGCTGATCATCACAACCGTAACACTGCTGCTCCTCGATCGCAAAACGCTGAAGGACGCAGATTTTCTCCTTCTTCTCACATTTGTTGCTTTTTTCATTTTCTCAGGCAATCTGTCCAGAATCGAGTCAGTGGATACATATTTGAAGCAAATCCTGAATCGCAGGGAATTTCTCACCGCAGCGCTGACAAGTCAGGTCATCAGCAATGTTCCTGCCGCGTTATTGCTCTCGAACTTCACTACAAAAGCAAATGAACTTCTTTTAGGCGTCAATATCGGCGGGCTGGGTACTCCCATTGCCAGTCTTGCCAGTCTCATCAGCATGAAGCTCTACTCCCACGCGAGCGGGGCGAACACCGGAAAGTACCTCCTCTGGTTCACTGCGGTCAACGTTCTGCTGCTGATTATTCTTGCGTTTTCCGTACTGTTATCCTGAAAAAAGATAGAAAGAGCTTGCTGCTGTGCAGCAAGCTCTTTTGCTATTGATTGGTTTTGTCAGCCGCGGGAACGGCGACGCGATTTGGTCTTCAGTGTGATGAATCCAACAAGCGTAATCGCAGCGAAGAGTCCAAGCAGGAGCTCGGGTCCACGACCTGCAACAACACCTGTGACAGGGATGCTGTCAAGAACATTCTGAACCTCAACAGTCAAATCTTCATTCAGCGTGAAATCCTGCGGATTTCCTTCCTCTTCATTCATCATCACAGTGTAATTTGAAGGAACATTCGTTTCGTTGATGGTAACCGTCACGCCCATCGGCAGGTTCTCCAGCGTCTTTGTACCATTATCGCCCAGTGAGAATGTCTGTGCGTCAATCGACAGCGCAGGATGTCTGAAGGTAACTTCAAACTCAAAGGTGCGGCTCTTGTTGGCAAACAAGCCATCCACATGTTTATTGACTGTCAGAGACAGTGTATCAACATGCACGACAAATGTCTCAGAAGCTGTGGTTGCAGTATGACTTGAATCGGCATCGCAGGATCGTTTGATCTTGCCCTCGCTGAAGAGCAGACCCGTCATATCTTTTCCGCCCACCGCGATGGAAACAGAAACCGGGAAATCGCTTGTCACAGCAACATACTCGGTATCATTCGCTTTCACGGTAGAATTCGTCTCTTTCGGCTTCTGCGTGATGCCGAGAGATGGCTCGTTGCCCTCCATTACAGCAGGATCTGCAACCTTGTCGCCGCATTTCCAAACGATATCGGTCGGACGAGGATACGTAATGTCTTCACCATAATACTTCGACTGATCTTTGAACGTCATCTCAGGCTTATAGATGAAGATGTTCATGGCAACGGCTACTTCCTTTTTATTGGAAGCATCCGCAATGTCCTGAACACAGGAAGACAACGTATACTTATTGCCGGTCAGGTCGGGCTGAGTGTCGCCGATCCATGACCAGCTGCCACTAGTTGCGCCATGCTCCACAGTGTAAGTGCCGAGAACATTGCCATTCTCATCCTTCAATGTGAAGGAAACATCCACATTGGCGTTGTTCACACCATCAAACAGCTCGCTGAAAGAAGCGGTTTGGGCGCTCGTTCCTTCACCAATGGTAAAGCTGGTGGAACCCGTGATCAAACCGCTGACAACATTCGCGTCCTGCGTAAGGTAGACATGCTTGTCGTCCATCTTCGGCGTGACTGCCTTCAACGGGACGTTCACATCCGGAACATCATACAGCTTGACAGGCTCAGTGGCGCTTGCATTCTCATACAAGCCGGAATCCGCACCGTTGGTCTTTGTCTCACTGCCGCCCAGATAAAGCGGCTTCACAGGAACTGTGAACGTGATGACAAGCTTTTCACCACGAGGCGTTTTGGAGCCATCCGTCTGCGTCGTATAACCGACCCAGTTCTCACTGTAGTTAAAGCCGGTCACATGAAGCTTGTTGCCATCGGTGGTGGCATTGACGCCGCTTGCATCCTGCAAGGGACCCCAGCCGTCTTCGCCCTTGAAGGCAGATGTCTTCAATTCGACGCCTGTAGCGCCTTCGGGAAGCGTGAAGTACGGAGTGACAATGTCATTCACAACGGAATCACCGGTGAGCGTAACGGAAGAACCGCCAATTTCCTGAGCGATGCTCTGAAAAATACTGTCAAGCGCTTCCGGACTGTCCACGACTGTATAATAAGTCTGTCCTTCCTTCAGGTTCGGATTTTTGTCTCCCAGCACAGCAGGAGTCGTATTACTATTCCCGTTTGCGGTAGCATTCGGATAATTGGAAGAAACACTGTTCAGGAACGTGTCAATCGCAGTACCCGTTGCATCCGGATTGCCGGTAGCATAGCTAATCGTAGCAACAGAATAAACCGTAGCGCCGGAATTGTTCTTCAATTCATACGCAGCAGCTGTCGCTTTATTGGCATATCTCCAACCAGACTTGAACTCCAGAGGGTCTCCTGGCGGCTTAAGGTTATCCGGCGCACCGTCAGTAAACATGATTACAGCAGAGGGACGGCTTGTGTCGGAACGAGCTGCAAGAATGTTCCTTGCCATTACCATACCCTCATCGGTTTTGGTACCATCCGCGCCATACTTGTCCATCACAGAAACAGCATCGTAGGAGTCGCCTGTTTTGGTATAGTAATCAATCGGCTTCATAGCATTTGCAGCATCCAGATGGTTGGGAGTGACAGTCTCCGTGTTCGTAACATAGAGCGCAGAGCCGCGGAACTGAACAATAGCTACTCGGCTATCAGGATTATCAGCCTTGATTTTATCAAGGAAATTGTTTACAGCCGACTTAAGTGCTTCCAATCTTGTTCCATCGCCAAAAGATTGATCCATTGAAGTAGAAAGGTCAAGAACCAGAACAACATCAACAGGAACCGTTTCCTCGCTAATGATAGAAGAACCGGTAACATAGCTTTCCAGCTTAATCTCGACATTCTTGCCATCAGCGCTCAGAGTCGCAGTCTTGTCCAGCACAACAGGTGGTGTCGGAGTCGGTTCCGCTCTCAGCGCAGGAGCCTTCATCATCATCTTCTTGGCAGCAGGTACAGCCTGACGGATGATCGGTCCAACCTTAGTCAGGTTTGGCAGTGTGGGAACATAGGCAGTCTGCGCTTCTTCCTCAGGCACGCTTTCGTCAGGGACAGTCGCGGTGGACTCCTCAGTGGGTTCTTCCGCGTCAACCGCAATTTCGGCTTCCTGCAGGTCTTCCGCCTCATCTGCAGTTTCGACTTCCTGCACATCTTCCGTTTCAGCGGCTTCTTCAATCTGGACAACGTCCGCACTTTCGGCATCCAGAACTTCCAGATCAGTGTCTTCCTGATGCAGAATCGCAGCTTCTTCCATCAACTGCTCTTCCAATGTGGGCATTTCGCCGGCCGCAATCAGGCCAAGCGCCATAATCACGACAAGCAGGGCAGCAAGGAAACGACGCTGCCGATTATTCAGTTTACGCATCGTTCTCGCTCCCTTCCTTATTCTTCTTTATCGAAACGAACGCCGCAGTCGCAGTCATGCCGCTCAGCAGCATGAGAGAAACAACCAGAGGCACGTTTCTGTCATCGCCCGTCTTAGCAATGCCGGGCTTAGGGGTCGGCGTCGGCGCCGGCGTCGGAGTCGGCGTCGGAGTCGGGGTTGGTGTCGGCGGCGGGGTTACCGGACCGACATATACAGTGTTGAACTCCACCTCATTGGGTTTTACATCCTGATCGTCTTCGGCGGTGAGCATTTTGAGCTTCAGCCCTTCGCCTTCGTCGTTCGCAATGTAAAATGTGACGGTGGTGGAACGCTTCTCAAACGTGTAGCGATCCGCGTCCTTCTTCAAGTTGTCTTGATCCAAATCGGCCATGAGTTCATAAGCGTATACACCGGGTTTAGAAAAGGTGAACGTCAGCACGCCGTTCAAGTCGAACTTGGTGTTGTCTCCGTCCTTTTCACCGGTTCCCACAACGCCCTGGAAGGAAAAGCCGCCTTTTTCGTCTGCCTCTGCGGGCAGCGGCGCGCCGTCCTTCCCGGATACGATATAGTGGAACTCGCTGTCCACTGATGTATCCGTAGTGATGAACACATGCTTATACTCCAGCTTGACCTCCAGCGGCTCATATTCCGCAGCGCAGGCAATCATGCCGACGCTGAGCAGAGACGCCAGAATCGCCAGAACGCAAAGCACAGTCAGCACTTTGGTGTGTCGGTTTCGAATCATGGTAATTTACTTCCTTTTTCTCTCAGGCCTGTTCCGGCCCGAAATTGTCCGGATCACGATCCATAGCAGTAATACAAATACTACAGCAACGCTGATCCACAGCCACAGCGGCAATCCCAGAAATCTTTCCGCCTGACTAATCAGGCCAGTACCGCGATTGACTCGCGGCGCCTCCTCTTCCGGGAGGAAAGTCTCGTCCGTCAGCTTTCCGATCAGCATATACCGACCGTTGGTAATGGTACTGGTACAGGTGGAAAGCTGAATAATCTGATCCTCTGTCGTAACGGGAATGTCCCGTCGAAAAATGGCAGTAGAATCAATCAGATCAAGGAAAGCCTGCCGATGCGCAGGATCAGTTGCCGGAGCAAACAGAGTTTCATCATACGCATCAGTGAGCACCAAAGCAAAGAATTGAATGCCGTGATCCTTCCCCATGAAGAACAAATTTCCGTATGGGTGGGAATCAAAATATTCCTGCTCAGCAAAGTCACTGAGACTGCCGAACATTCGCTTCTTTTCCATATGGTGACCATAGATAACGCTGTTGAAATCGTCAAACGCAGGGCTGTTTCTGTAATCCAGAAAAATGGAGCCGGATAACGTGTAAGCGCCCTCGGCGTTGGTGTTAATGTACTTTTCATTGTCTCCCGCCTGAGCCATCGGGTAATCAATCGGCGTATCGATCACCGTTAACCAAGCAAAGACATCGGGATTGAGTCTCCGAAGCTCATCGAAGCTAACTGTGTCTTCCGCTGAGGGACGATATGCGGCATAGCGGGCCGCGTCCGCCTGCTGATATACCTGATTGGAGTCCCAGAGGGAGTACGCGCCAAAGAGCAGCATAACGCACAGAACGATTTCGATTGCAATATCCGTTACCCGATCAATGGCTCTGACGGCTTGGATGCCAAATCGTTCAAGCGTCATAAGTCATCTCTTCTCGCTTCTGACCGGTACGACCAATCCGGCCGGAGAGCACTTTCATCTGGTTTGGATCGCCCGGTCTGCCCGAAAGACACGGGCAGACCGAATGATCAGGAAGTTCAGGCGTTATAAGCCTTCTTCTTGAGAGCGAGATAAGCAACACCAGCTACGGCCACAAGGACGAGCAGCACGTAGGGCAGATTGTCAATGATCACACCAGTGGGGACGAGGTCATCGCGCTGGTTGTCGATTGAGACCGCTTCCTTCTTTACGATGGGGCCATTACCGGCAACATCAGTACGGTCACCAGCAACATAAGCGGTATCCTCAGTCTTAACAGAACCGGTAATCATGCTCTTATACTCGCTGGCCTGCTTCTCGCTCACGGTGAAGGTGGTACCAGCAGGCAGCTTCTTGAACTCGATCTTTCCGCCATCGGCAAGATTCGCCGTGACGGTCGCGGTGGTATCGCTGGTCCAGGTGACCGTGGCGCCCTCAGCAACGACAACATCATCCTTGCTGGCAACCTTCGCGCTAGGAATCTCAATTTTCACAGTAACAGGGAAGGTCTTCTCCTTGTTGCCGTAAGTACCGGAGATCGTCTTCGTGACGGTCAGCGCATCATCGACGACTTCCTTCAGAGTGTTCTCAAACAGGAACTCGCTCTTCTGGTGCGTCGGGGTCTCGGTCGGGTCAACCTTAGCGCCGTTCTTTTCAACGGTCAGACCGTCAAAAGCCAGCTTGCCGTCAGCACCATTAATCACGTATACACGCAGCGTGTAAGAACTCTGGTCCATAGTGAGAACCGCATTGTTCGCAGCAGGAGCGGCAGGAGTATCCTGTTTCTCCGTCACGGTCCAGGAATACTCACCAGCATGGCTGAACATGCCAATCGTGATAAAATCACCGAGGCAGATCGCGCCGGTAGCAAGATCATTTTCCTGCGCACCGACAGTGACAGTCTGATTCGCGATTGCAGGGCTGTCAGCGCCTTCGGAGTCCTTCAAAGAAGCAAACTCAAACACGAACTGATTCACAGTGCTGATATCAACACCGTCCGCCACATTCAGATCCTTCCGGAGGAAGGAAACATCCAGTCCATAAGTTTCAGCCTTGTCCGGTTCATCCGCGTAGGCAGAAAAAACGCCCAGCGCAAATACGAGAACGAGAACCAAAAGAATACTAGTAATTCTCTTACTCATTTTTCTTCTTTCCTTTCATCAAATAATAGGGTAATTTATAATCAAGCCGCGCATGGTCGTTTTGCGGCAGCTCAATTAACAAAAAATGTTATAAATTTCGGCGGCGAAATAAGCCAATCACCTTGCCGTCAATATCATTTTCATCAACACAGCCAAACACCCGGCTGTCAATCGCGTTTGGTCGATTATCCCCAAGCAGGAATACTTGTCCGGGGGGAACCGTCAGCGGAAATGTCACCTGGTTTTCAAACTGTGTGGTTTCGCCAAGCACTTCGGGTTCAACGATAACAGAACCGTTTATCTCGAGACCTTTGTCTGTTATATCAACGCTGTCTCCGGCCGTAGCTATGACTCGCTGCGGAAGCTTACGACCTTCATAAGTCACAACAACCATCTGATCAGATTGATAAGATTGAACAATGCGATAGTAAAACAGTAAATCTCCATCCTGAACTGCAGGCTGCATGTTCAGGCTCTGATTGCGGGCAAGACCAAAGATATATGAAAAAATCAGGACCGCAAGCAGACCAATCACTGCGAACTTCAGAAGGAGCATCATCAGACTGCCGAAGAAGCTTGGCTTCCTACGTTTTGATTTTTGATCCATTGTTTGATCCGTCTGACTCACCTCTCCAAGCATATTTCCAAACACAGAATATACACATTTTATTTCTGATTAAGCGCTATGATCAATCACACTGATTAATTACCACTTTTAGTATAGCAAAGAAAAATCAACGTGTAAAGTTTGTTATGTTGACTAAATCCGTTATTTTGATAAAAAACATGATATTATTATAGAACAGACACAAAATGTAGTATCTTTTCATATTTTGTGATTATTTGTCATTTCATTGAATCAGAGCGAAATATCTATCTTTTTACGATTTAATTTGATATGATTAAAAAGAAAATAGGATAACTGCGGAAAGGCAAAATGCATGGACTTATTCATACCATATCTAACGCAAATACCGGATTATTTGAAGAATGCCGCAGCAGCGCCGGAGATGCTGCGGCTGCGGGACGTCGGAATGAACTGCGGATGTGAATATACATCGTTTCCGCGCTTTCAGAGACTTGCGCCATATTCCCGATTCGATCACAGTCTCGGTGTGGCGCTGATCGTCTGGCACTTCACGCAGGACCCCGCGCAGACCCTCGCCGGACTGCTGCACGATATTGCGACTCCTGTTTTTGCTCATGTAATAGACTTTCTGAAAGGTGACTACATGGAACAAGAGGCCACCGAGGTCGGCACCGCAGAAATCATTGCCGCCTCCCCTGCCCTGCGCACTGTGCTGCGTGATCTAGGCCTGTCAGTCGAGGATGTATGCGACTATCACCGCTACCCAATCGCAGATAATCATGCGCCAAAACTTGCCGCTGATCGTTTGGAATACACACTTGGCAACTGTGTAAACTATCAAATCCGAACACCAGAGCGCGCGCTACAGTACTATCGTGATCTGGTCGTCTCACAGAACGAGGACGGAGCCCCGGAGCTGGCATTTCAAAGCCGACACCTTGCTGAAGATTTCGCGTTTGCTGCGCTTTCCTGTTCCGAAATCTATGTCGCAGATGAGGATCGCTGGGCCATGCAGGAGCTTGCGGAACTGCTGCGTAATGCAATAGGCATCGGAGTCATTGCAGAGCGTGATTTCTTCACGACAGAGTCGGAAGTGATTGAAAAGCTGCTGAAGTCTCAATTGACCGAAGCTCGATGGAAATCTTTCCGCGCCATGAAAATGATAGAGCGAAGCGAGACGCCGAAAGATGATAGCTGGAAGATGATTCGCGCTAAGAAGCGGCGGATTGACCCCCTGATCGCAGGATACGGCAGAGTGAGCGAATACTCACAGAAGTTCTCTGAAAAGCTTTCGGAATTTGAGAATCGAAGTCAGGATTACTGGATTCGAGCCAGAGCACGGAGGTAAGTACATGACACAATTTGGTCAATTCTGGTTGGACAAGGAAAAGGATATTGTGACAGAGCTGTATCGTGACGGCGAAACCCTGCATTATATCCTTCGCACACCGCACCATAACTCCGGCAATCTCATTACCAATCTTGCGAAGCTCTGTGACCTCCCGCTCTCTGAGGACGAAAACGGACTCAAGGTAATCCGCGGCGAGATTCCCTGCTATGTCGACGGCGAAAACCGGAAGCTTTGGATCTTCCGCATGGGCAACACCAAAATCGCAAACATTTGGCCGGACGGCAGCGTGGAGATGAAGGCCTCTGTTCCCTCCATTTCCAAGGTGCTCATGAGTCAGACGAGAGACTATCAGCTGAGCGAAGCAAAAACTATCGTCAAAACTTATATTTTTAGCGACTGCAAATTTCACTCAGACCTGCACACGCACATGAGCGCAAATCTCGTGCCGGAGATTCTCATTGCACTCGGCATTCGGCATCAAATCCGCTATCCCCTTTATTACATCAAGAAGCTTCGTCTGCGCGTGACGCCGGAGCAGGAAAAGCAGCTGCTGGCTGACCGAGAAAAGGTGGCGAAGCAGTTTGTCGGCTCTCCGCTCACCGGAAAATACAGAGACCGAAAAATCGATGATCAATGCTTTCTGAATTTTGCGGAGCTGATTCTGAACAATCCTGCAGATGCGGAATACAACATCTCGAGAATCCGCATTTCTCTCGCCATTCCGAAAGACGGGCAGGCCGTGTTTGCAGATCTGGAAAAAGTCTATCTTTATCGCTATGTGTTCACCAAGGGCGTACCCTCCGAACGGCAAATCACGCTGACCGACGACTTTTCGATCCCGAATCAGGAGGTTGCCGAGGCGCTGCATCAGATGCTGCAAGATTGCAATCATCCGGACTACTGCAGCAACACACTGTTTCAGAACAAGCTTCTCTGGATTGCACGATCGTACGCTCAAAATGGGATTTCCTACGCAGAGATTTCCGACACCGCGCTGTGCAAGTCCGGAGACGCTCCTCGTGTTCTGCAGGAAATTCACAAGGTAATGCCTGCGGTGACGCGGGAGACCGGCGTCACGCTCCGATTTCTCGCCGCAATCCGGCGCACGCCGCTGACCATTGTGCGCGATCATGTGACGCCAAACGACTATCTGGCGGATAACTTGCGCACACTTCGCGCCGTGGCGGCCGACCCCTATGTTGCAGGAAGCGACATTGTGGGCGAGGAAATCAACGACATTTCGGAGCTGAAAAGCGTCATCCGAGAGCTCGTAAAAATCGCTGCCGAGGAACCTGACTTCGTCATACGGATTCATGCAGGTGAAAATGACAGTCTGCGAGACAATGTTGCGGAGAGCATTCGATGTGTTCGGGATGCGCTTGCGCCGGGACAGACCATGCCAAGGCTTCGCATCGGGCACGGTCTGTACACGACAAATCTGCACTCCCCCGCCGGCACCCGTCTGCTGCGCGAAATCCGAGAGCAGCAAGTGGTACTTGAGTTTCAGATCACTTCCAATGTACGGCTGAACAATCTCAGTGATCTCCGGCGTCATCCTCTGCGCGACTATCTTCACGCGGGCATTTTCTGCGTGCAGGGCACGGACGGCGGCGCCCTCTATGGAACGAATCCGATTGATGAACAGCTGAGTCTTGAAAAACTGCTTGGACTTACACATGCTGAATTGCTGCAAATGCGAAAAGCGGAGGACGCTATTATAGCGAAAAGTCTGAGTGTATTTCATCGAAAGATTGCATCGTTTGCGAAAAACTGTTCCGAGAGTGTGGAATCATACTACCAGACTCAGATACAGAAAACCGATCCGATTCAATCTGATTTATGGCTGAATGCCGGCAAACTAAAGTCCGCTGAAATCCTGAAAGCTCAAATTGAGCCGCTTCCTGACGAGGGTATTCCTGTTATCATTGCAGGCGGCAGCTTCAGCGGAGACCGCCGGACCGGGAAGCTCACAGAAGAAGGCAAGGAATTGATCGATCGACTGCTCGACCGCGCCGATCATGAGCGCGTGTTCTTCGTCGTCGGCCATCGGATGAGCGGATACGAACGTTATCTTGTCGAGCAGAATCAGGGAAGATTTCTGATATACGCATTCGTCCCGACTGCACTCACGGCTTCTGAGTGTGACCGTCTGCAGCGAAGCGGCGTGAGAATCCGCCTGTCCATCGAAGCAAGCGGAAACGGTGTGTACAAAAGCTTCGCTTATGAGATTTTCAAGCGGCGAGACTCGGTTCTCATCGCCTTTGATGGAAAAAGCCCTGCCGCAAACCTCGTGCAGGAGGCGAAAAACGGCAGAGCAAAATGCAGGATTCTGATCAACGGACGCTCCCGCGCGCTGCGCGCAAAGGCCAGAGCCCTGGAGGGATACGTCACATTTCTGGAAAATCTGAGCGACCCGGCAGAAACAATTCTGAGCTGCATATAAAAGAGAATACGCTTACCAATTGGTAAGCGTTTTCTTAATCTAAGGATAAATTCAGTTTTCTTTGCCGCAGGGCGCAGCAGTTTTCGCAGCCTGCGCGTCTTTCTTCACAGCAGAATACAGCCGCCAGCCGCCGGCCAGGTGACGGCAGTCAAACCCCTCCTGCTCGAGAATGCGGCAGGCGATATAGCTGCGCAGCGCACTCTGGCAGATGAGATAGAGCGGTTTCTCTTTCGGCAGTTCAGAGAGCCGATCACGCAGATCATCGACCGGAATATTGATTGCGCCTTCGGCGTGGCCGCGATCATACTCACCGGGTGTGCGCACGTCCACAAGACAGAGGCTCCCATCGCGCGCAAGCCCATCCAGCTCATCCCAATAAAACTGCTTCACACGGCCCTCGATGAGGTTTTCAGCCATAAAGCCCGCCATGTTGACGGGGTCCTTGGCGGAGGAATACGGCGGTGCGTACGCCAAATCCAGATCCTTCAGATCGATGACAGACACCCCCGCACGCAGCGCCGTCGCCAACACGTCCAAACGCTTGTCCACGCCGGAGCCGCCCACGATCTGCGCGCCGAGAAGACGGTTGGAGCCCTTTTCAAAAAGAACCTTCATCGTCATCATTTCGCCGCCGGGATAATAGCCCGCGTGGCTCATGGGAGAGAGATAAATTTTATCATAGTCGAGTCCGGAAGCCTTCAGAGCTTTTTCATTCATGCCCGTAGAGGCGGCAGTAAGACCGAAGAGCTTGATGACGGAAGAACCCTGCGAACCCTTATAAGTGCTGTTCAGGCCGCAGATATTGTCCGCCGCGATACGCCCCTGCTTATTTGCAGGACCGGCAAGCGCAATGAGCGCAGGCTCATCCGAGACAAAATGGCGCACCTGCACGGCATCGCCCACGGCGTAGATGTCCTTGACCGAGGTCTCCATCCGGTCATTGACGAGAATGCTGCCCTTGACGCCAAGCTCCAGTCCCGCGTCTCTCGCAAGCGCGCTCTCCGGCTGAACGCCGATGGCAAGCACGACCAGATCCGCTGCGAAGCAGGGCTCGTCCTTCAGCAGGACACGAATCTCCTTTTCATCGGTCTCAAACCCAACAACGCTTCGTCCAAGCAGCAGCTGAACGCCGTTGGCACGAAGTTCGCCGTGGATAAACGCCGCCATTTCCGGATCGATTGGGCTGAGCACCTGTTTTGGGCGCTGAATGATCGCAGCCTCCACACCGGCGTGGCGCAGATTTTCCGCAACTTCCAGACCAATAAACCCGCCGCCGATGACCGCGGCGCGCTTCGGCTGCGTTTTGGCGACGACCTCCCGAAGTGCAAACGTGTCCTCCACCGTGCGGAGCTTGAAGATGCGCTCCGAGTCAATGCCGGGGAGATCCGGCACAGTGGGTCTTGCGCCGGGCGCAAGAATCAGGCTGTCATAGGATTCCTCGAAGGACTCGCCTGTTTCCAGATTCGTAACCGAGACAGTCTTTCGCTCCGGATGCAGCGCAGTGACATCGTGATGCACCTTCATCACAACGCGGAAGCGGGAGTAAAAACTCTCCGGGTCCTGCAGCGTGAGCTCTTCGGGATCCGTAATGACGCCGCCCACATAATAGGGCAGGCCGCAGTTTGCATAGGAAATATAGCCAGAACGCTCAAAGACAATAATTTCAGCATGCTCATCCAACCGGCGGATTCTGGCAGCAGCCGTGGCGCCGCCGGCGACGCCGCCAACAATGACAACTTTGCGGCTCATCGCTCCACCTCCCCGTGATAGGCGCTGATGCCGCCGATGTTCGTGACAGCGGTATAGCCAAGACGAACCAGGAAAGACGTGGCCTGCGCGCTGCGGCCGCCGCTGAGACAATAGACGAAAACGGGCTGGGACTTGTCCGTCAGGACGGACTCCGCAGTGCGGATCTGCGAAAGGGGCAGATTAACGCTGCCGGGTACATGGCCGCCGGCATATTCATCCGGCTCCCGAACATCGACAAGCACAGCACCTTCTGTGGCGCGAAACTGGCGGACGCCCTCATCCATGTTCGGCGCATGAATTCTGTTAAACATTCCCATACTGTATACCTCCTTCAATTTTTGGGGGCACCGGTTCTCTCTGATTGTATTCTACACAACGTATCAGTCTTTATCCGTGATGAAATCACGTTCGGCAAAAAAGGACGAGATTTCCGCCTCGGACGCTTCGCAGGAACCCTGAATCATGGAGGGCTTTCCGCCGCCCTTTCCGTGCAGCGCAGCGTTAATCTCTCTGGCACAAGCGCGGAGATCCACAGTGCGGCTGCCGATAATATAGCGGTAGCCTGTTTCATCCGAACCGGAAAACGCAGCGCAGACGCCGCCGGCGCGCTCCATGCCGACGTTCACAAGGTCTCGCAGCGCATCCAGATCATCAAGCTGTCCTACTACACAGAGGTTTCCGTCAGTTTTGGAAAGCGCTTGCGTGTGAACGGCAACAAGCTTGCGGTCCCGGTCGGCAATGGTGCGGTGCAGCGTTTCCCGCTCAGAAAGCAGGCGCTCCACGGCAGAGACAATTTCATCTTTTGGCGCGCTGAGCAGATTGGAAATGGATTTCACCTGCTCAAATCGGTTAACATAATCTTGATAAGCATCGATCCCGCACTGAATCGTCAGGCGCATTCCGCCACGATGACGCATGGCGTCAACAATCTTGATCATACCGACCTGACCGGTGTGCTGCACATGCGGCGCACAGCAGGCACATACGTCATAGCCTGCAATGGTGACGAGGCGAACGTTTTCCGTAAGATCCAGCTTGCTGCGGTAGGTCAGACTCGGCAGAAGCGCAGGGTCCGGGTATTCCGCCGTAACGGGCACGTCCTGCCATACCACCCGATTGGCCTCCAGCTCCAGCGCATGAATCTGCTCTGTGGTCAGTTCGCCGCTGAGGTCCATCGTGACCGCGTCCTCTCCCAGATGGAAGCCGACGTTTTCATATCCATAGGCGCGATGTGCCAGACCGCAGAGAATGTGCTCGCCGGTGTGGTTTTGCATCCGGCGCATACGAACAGCGCCGTCCAAAACGCCCTGCACCGTCTCCCCTGGAGCCAGCGGCGCAGAGAGATAATGCGCAATACCGTCTGGCTCTTCCTGCACATCTACAACCGAAATACCGCCAAGTGTACCGGGATCTGCCGGCTGGCCTCCTCCCTCCGGGAAGAATGCAGTCTGGTCCAGAAGCACGCGCCAAAGCGCTTCCACGGGCTCACAGGAGAGCACACGAGCGGAAAAATGCCACAGAAAACTATCGTTATCATAAAGCTTGACAGTCATTGCCAACCCTCCAATTCTGTGCTATTATATCGAAGATTTTTGTAAATAGCAACAATTGACAAACCCTATTACATAGTTGTATAGTTGGTTAACAAAGATTTCCAAACGGAAGTGATGATCTTGGACCGTAATATCAAGCTTGTTGTTTATCTTTCGCTGCTTGCGGCAATCTGCTGCGTTGCAACAATGGTCATCCCCATCCCCACGCCGACCGGAGGATATCTGAACGCCGGGGATATCGTGGTCGTTTTCACCGCGCTGCTCGCCGGCCCACTTTACGGAGGCATTGCCATGGGGCTTGGCTCCGGGCTGGCA
Organism: Oscillospiraceae bacterium; assembly: GCA_045546715.1. Classification (GTDB taxonomy): domain Bacteria; phylum Bacillota; class Clostridia; order Oscillospirales; family Oscillospiraceae; genus CAG-103. The sequence continues at coordinate 18,843 of JAZQDI010000015.1, forward strand.
GATCTCTTTGCCGGATACGCAATCTACGCGCCCGGGACGCTTCTGGCAAAAGGGCTCGCCGCTGTCGTGGCAGGACTGATCTTTCGCCGGACAAAGCAGAATCTGAAGGGTGCAGTCATCTCTGCAGTCTGCGGGGAGCTGGTGATGGTCATCGGATATTTTCTCTTCGAGGCGGTTTGTCTCGGCTTTGGTGCAGGCGCCGCTGCTGAGATTCCAGGAAATTTGCTGCAGGGTACTGCCGGGGTGATCGGCGGAACCGCGCTGTATCAGGCGCTGCGGAAGGTGCCGGAGATTGAACAGTTTCAGCATCTGACATTCTAAGCAAAAAGCACAGGTCATCAGACCTGTGCTTTTTTTACTTCAACAAGATTGGAGTGCTGCGGATTGCCATGCGCAAAGGGCGTGGTATCCCACGTTGTGAGCACATTGATAGAGCCGTTTTGATCCACCCCATTTTCATCCGGGAGATACCACGCGCCCTGCGCAAGTGCAGTAACGCCCGGGAATATGTCCTCTGTGACATGCGCAGTGGTGCGTGTTTTCCCACGGTCGTTGAAGATTTCGACTGTATCTCCGTCCGCAATGCCGCGCTTTGCCGCGTCTGTCGGGTGGATCCAAAGACGCTGCACATCCAGCCGCGCAAGATCAGGATTGTTGTCATGAATGCTGTGGCAGCGGCGCTTGGTGTGATAGCCAATCAGCTGCAGAGGATAAAGCTTTCTCATGGGATCCTGCGGTCCTTCCGGGGGCGGCATGTAACGCGGAATCGCCGGGAACGGCGCCTCCATAGGAAGCCGCTCCAGCTCCTTTGCATAGAGCGCAATCTTCCCGGACGGCGTTGGAAACGGATGATGCTCCGAATCGGAGCGCTGCTCTTCAAACGCGACGACCGGACGGTCATGCGCATAGCGGTAAACACCGGAGGCACGAAACTCCTCAAAGGAAGGCAGCTCCGGCTCGCTCTCCCGGACCTCCTCATACATCCGGCGGAGCCAGCCAACGGTATCCAGACCTTGGGTAAACGCCTGCTCGACACCGAGGTTGCGCGCAACCTCTTTGAGCCAGTCATACTCAAAGCGCCCTTCCCCTACCGGCGGCACTACCTGCTGGTTGTAGCCGAGAAAATCGCCGCATTCCCAGGGCATGGTGAGATTTTCACACTCGAGAAAAGAAACGCCGGGAAGCAGAATGTCTGCAAACTTTGCGCTGGAGGTCATGAAAAGATCGCTGCAGAGAATAAACTCACATTTACGTTCGTCCCGCAGCAGCGCGGCCGTACGGTTAATGTCGCTGTGCTGATTCACCAGACAGTTTCCCGCAAGATTCACGATCATCTTAATATCACTCTGCAGTCGGTCTCCCCCACGTACGCCCTCCCGCTGTGTCATCAGATGGCCGTGCTCGACAGCATCCGTCCAGCGGAAAACGGGAATCTGCATGGGATAGGGATTGGGCGCAATCGGGAGATGCGGAAGCTTATGACGGTTTACATAACCAGTTCCGGATGCCCAGCCCCCGGGAATACCCACATTGCCGGTCATGCAGGCGAGAAGGATTGCGCCGCGCACGCCCTGCTCTCCGTAGGCATGGCGCTGCGCGCCATAGCCGAGGATGAGCGCAGCCGGCTTGGCCGATGCAAAGCGGACAGCAAGGGAGCGGATCGTCACTGCCGGAACGCCGGTGATTTGCTCCGCCCATTCAGGCGTTTTGGGCGTACCATCGTTTCGGCCAAGCAAATATGAGAGCACGCTCTCCCCTGCTGCTGCAGGCGGCATATGCGCTTCGTCAAAGCCGATACAGAACTGATCGAGAAACGCTCTGTCCGCAAGCCCCTCTGTCCAGATCACATATGCCATAGCATCCAGCAGCGCCGCATCCGTGGCCGGTCGAAGTCCAACCCACTCTGCACCGAGCGACTTTACCGTATCGCTTCGGCGAGGATCGACGACAACGATCGGAATTCCCTTTTCCCGCGCCTTGCGGAGATAATACATGGTACTGTCAAACACCGTTTCTGCAGGATTGTGTCCCCAAAGGAGAATGAACTTGCTCTTGAGCCAGTTATCCCGGCTTGAACCGGTCATCTCCGTGCCATACATGAGATAGGAAACCTGCTCAATACACGGCGTAGAATAGGAATGATAATAATCCAGAAATCCCCCATCCAGTGACAGAAGGCGTTTTGCCAGGCTGCGGGGTGAAAACGCGGCGGATACTCCCGTCGCATAGTTTACATAACGTGATCCCGGTCCATAGGTATCACGAATACGTATCCACTGCTCGCTAATCCGCTCGACTGCCTCCGACCAGGAGATAGCTCGAAACTTCCCCTCACCCCGCTCACCCACGCGAAGCAGCGGCGTCTGCAGGCGATCCGGGCGGAGAAAGGTCTTATGATATTGCATGCCGCGGGCGCAGGCGATGAGCGGCGGCGTGTCCCCAGCGGCTTCGGGTGTGTCTGTCGTAAGCCTGAGGATCTTTCCGCTGCAGACATGCGCGTGGATGAGACACCGGCCGCCGCAATTGTTGCGCCCGGTCGTATGAAATATTTGTTGATCGTTCATAGTCTTGCCCTTCCGCTATTCATTACAGGCTGCATAGTGCTCGGGATTACGTTTGCGCCCGATCTGTGCGGACGCGCCAATGGACTGTACAGAGCGCAGGCGCTATTGCTCTTTTGTTCAGCTGCACGAGGCTTTCCTCTTTCGGATAGAAGATCAAAAGTACTTCACCAGGCACGCAGGAAGACATGACTCAAACAGCTGCATGCACACTGCAGCAGTACACGATGATCCCACACCGTCTGCGTGGAAAAGGTCAGCCACTTTTTCAGCGTAAGCTCACCAGGATTCTGCAGGCAATAGGTGTCCAGATCATGCAGGAAAAAACACTCTACAAGATCATGCTTATCCTTGAAATGGTGATAAAAAAGTACGTTGAGAGATACCGCAGTTTTTCACAATCGCAGAGACGGTCACCTTTTCATAAGGCATTTCGCGGAGCAGATCATACAGAGATTCCAGAATCAGCTCCTTTGTAGATTTTCGTTCAATCATGCGCTCGCCGCCTCCTTTTTACGCAATTATAAGCTTTTCTTTCCTTTTTCGCAACCACGGCATTTTGCGAAACCAAATTCAGGCTGTTTATGATTATAATGAAACCAATTACAATCCCTGACTTACAAAACGGAGGAAAAACAGCATGAAAGCAGCTTGGTTGGAGCGATATGACAAAAATGCGGTGCATCTGACAGTCGGTGAGCGAGAAATGCCGCAGGTCGGCGCAAAGGATGTTCTCGTGCGTGTGAGTGCAGCGGCTGTCAACCCGCTGGACAATATGGTCGCACACGGCGAGGTAAAGCACTGGGCGCAGACCGATTCTTTGACTACAAAAAGGAAGTTACGCTGCGGTGCTTTCAGGGGTAGACTGTGTGATCGATTCATTGGGCGAAAAGGAGCTGGAAAAGGAATTTTCCATTCTGAAGCGCGGCGGCAAACTTGTCTCTCTGCGCGGCGGCCCGAACAAAGCCTTCGGTGAGAGAATCGGTGCGTCCGCAATAATGAAGCTGGCGTTTGGTTTTGTCGGCAGAAAATACGACAAAATGGCGCAGAAAAATGGTCAGACATACGACTTTATCTTTGTGCATGCCGACGGCGCGCAGTTGACCGAAGCATCTGAGATTCTGACAAAGCTTCAGATTCGCCCGGCGGCGGACGGCATTTTCTCTCTGGAGGATATTAATGAGGCGATGCAGAAGGTTGCAGGCGGAGGCTCCAGAGGCAAGACAATCATCAAGTTTTAATTATATATAGAGGAAAAGAGATCATCGGCTTTTTAACAGCCGGTGATCTCTTTTTCTTGCCTTTAAAGCACGATTAAAGCACACACTTATGTAGAGTTAAGCTGTCAGGTTTACTCTGCTCACAAAGGGCGCAGAACCGCCCGCAAAGATTCCCGACAGGAGGAAGTATTATTATGAAACCAATTGTATTGATTCCGGCCTTCCAGCCGGATGAAAGCCTGTTTCGTCTTGTGGCGAATCTGCGGCTTTATGGGCTTACGGTCGTAATCGTGGACGACGGCAGCGGAGCGGAGTATTCCCTCGTGTTTGACAGCTGCGCGGCGCACGCCGTGATTCTCACTCATCCGGAAAACCGCGGAAAGGGCGCAGCGCTGAAAACAGGATTGGATTTCATTCAGAAGTCCTTCCCTGCGCAATGCGTTCTTGTAACGGCGGATGCCGACGGTCAGCACGCGCCGGAGGACATTCTTCGCGCGGCAAACGCGGCTGTTCAGGCGCCGGAAACGCTGATTCTCGGCAGCCGAAAGATGGAGCGTACGGCGCCGCTCCGCAGCCGGTTTGGCAACGCAGTCACGCGCACTGTCTTTCGCCTCTCTACCGGTACGCGCGTCTATGACACGCAGACCGGCCTTCGCGCCTTCACATGGGAGCAGATCAGCTGGATGCGAAGTATTCCCGGCGAGCGGTATGAGTATGAGATGAACGTACTGCTGCACTGGGCGCGTGAAGGCAGACCCATTACAGAGCTTCCGATCCAGACCATTTATCAGGACGGCAACCGCAGCTCCCACTTCCGCACCGTTCAGGACTCCTGGCGGATCTACCGGGAGATTCTGCTGTTTTCCGGCGCATCATTCCTCAGCTTTCTGCTGGACTATGGGCTGTTTTGTCTGCTGCGTCTGTTCGGCGGTGCAATCGTATTTTCCAACATTACTGCGCGGCTGATCAGTGCAATCGCAAATTATCATCTGAATCGGAAAGCCGTCTTTCAAAGCGCGGCGCCGATGGCGCAGTCCGCCCTTCGCTATGCTATGCTTGCAGCGGGCATTCTCACCGTAAATACATTGATTCTGAACGGTCTTACCGCGCTTGGTCTTCCGTCTCTCGCAGCTAAGCTGCTAACAGAGCTGATGCTGTTTTCCGCGAGCTGGCTGATACAGCGAAGGTGGGTATTCTCACACGCGAAAATGGAAGTTCTGGAAAACCCTCCGCTTCCGGGAGAGGAGGAAGCCGCATGAAAAAGCATACTGTCAGCGCGGTCTGCGCGCTCTTGAGTCTCTCACTCACAGGCTATGTGATTGCAGACACCTTCCTGCTGCGCAGCGTCTGCCAGACTAATGCTGCGACAGATACCGAAACTGCATTCACACAGGTTCAAAGCAAAATGGATGCGCAAAGCAGCACAAACTCCGAAAAGCACACCCACAGCAATCACAAGTCATCTGATTCAGGCACGCTCCCTCTGAAGGAAACTGCCTCATCGGACAGTACAGCAGACTACAGCGATGAAAATATTCAGATCACTCTGTCGGAATACACAGTGGAAAACTCTCAGGTTTACGTAGCGGATGTGACCGTTTCCTCAGCACAGTATCTGAAAACCGCCTTTGCCGAGAACACCTATGGCAGAAACATCACAGCAACAACCTCGGAGATGGCAGAGGAAAACGACGCGGTTCTGGCAATTAACGGTGACTACTACGGTGCCCAGGAGACAGGCTATGTGATTCGAAATGGCGTTGTCTACCGGGATACTGCCGCGAAGGATACGGACATTTGCTGCATCTACGCTGACGGCACCATGCAGATCAGAAACACTGCGGACGTGACAGCACAGGAGCTCGCAGATGAAGGCGTGTGGCAGGCATTCAGCTTCGGTCCGGCACTCGTTGAGGACGGCGAAGTCTGCGTATCCCCCGGCGAAGAGGTCGGCAAGGCGATGGCCTCCAACCCTCGCACTGCCATCGGCATCATCGATGCGAACCACTATCTCTTCGTGGTATCCGACGGACGAACAAGCGAGAGCGAAGGTCTGAGTCTGAGCGAGCTTGCCGCGTTTCTGCAAAGTCTGGGCGCAAAGACCGCCTATAATCTGGACGGCGGCGGTTCCTCGACACTCTGGTATCAGGGCAGCATCATCAATAACCCGACCACCAACGGCAACAGCATCCGAGAAAGGAGCGTGAGCGACATTGTCTATATCGGCTAAACGAGCGGCGCATTATCTGATTGCAGCCGCCGTATGCGCAATCTTCGGGCTGATCTATGAGCACTTCAGCTTCGGGGTTTGGTCAAACTTCATGGGGTTTGCATTCCTTATTCCCCTGCTGCTCGGTGTTGTACCGAGCCTGCTGATCCGGCGCGAAATCCCACGCGCTGCAGGAGAGTTTTATGGCGGGTTTGTGCTGACGCTGACGCTCGGCAGTCTCGTGAAAGGCGCGCTTGACATTTATGGAACGACCAACGCAAAATTAATAGCATATCCGATTCTCGCGGGAATTCTGCTGACAGCGGCAGTCATCTGCGCTCACAGAAATCAGAGCAATTATAATTTACCATAAAAATATTATGTAAATTAAATTGCAATAGAATCAGATTGATATTTCCGCCGGCGATATGCTTTGAATTCTGAAAAACGGCAAGAAACCCGTTTCGGAAACCATTCCGAAACGGGCTTCTGCTATTAACAATAATTGGATTGCTCAGTGGATAGATCTGCCGAGCTCATAGGCCTGATGCAGCTCCGGTTTCCCATCAATGTCCCCGGGCTGTGTCACCCAGCCGCAGAGCACCTTGCCGAGGCTCCTCCAACCAATATGCTTTTCCAGATGATCATACCAGTGCTCGCTCTCCTCAAAGCCAGCTCCCTCGGCAGCCATGAGAAGAACGCTTTCCTTCTTCGGATTGCGATAATTCGGGTCGCACTCCGCAATAGCAAAAAGCCGGTCAAACGCGTTTTTCAGATGTCCTGAGATAAACCAGTAATACAGCGGAGAGGCAAGCACCACCACGTCTGCTTCCCGATACACCGGGTAGATCTTCTCCATATCGTCGCGCTGCACGCAGGGGTGATCCGCGTCCTTTCCGCCGTGCCAGCAGCCAAGGCAGCCGCCGATCTTCATTTTGGACAGCTGAAATTCCGTAACCGTGTGTCCGGCTTCCTCTGCGCCCTTTTTGAACTGCGCAGTCAGCGCAGATGTGTTGCCGTCAGCTCTGGGGCTGCCGTTGAGAATGATAATTTTCTTCGCCATGGCAAATCCCTCAAAATTTCTCTGCAAGCGCAGCGGCATTCGCGATCCCGTCTGTCTTGTCAATATCTCCGACTGACAGGACGCCGGGCTGCAGAACTTCGCCCACAACCGTCCACTGGTTGAGCGCGGCGGTGCGTTCAAAGGGAATGCGAACGCCGTCGAGAATGGCAGGATCCGATTCCTCGCAGCAGCAGATCAGCGCGCACTCCTTGCCGAAGAATTCCTTCTTCTCACCGATGACAAAGCTGAACATTTTATCAATGACGGCTTTGAGCTGAGACGGAACAGAATACCAGTAAACCGGACATGCAAACACGAGCGCGTCCGCTGCAAGGATATCATCCGCAATGGTATTGAAATCATCATCAAAGCTGCAGGGCTTGCCTGTCTTGTAACAGGTTTCGCAGGCATGGCAGAAATTCAGTTTGAGCTTTGTCGTGTCAATCACAGTTACTTTATGTCCCTTTGCCTTCGCTGCCGCAGAAAAGGCGCTGGCCATGCGATTGCTGTTTCCCTCATTTCTGGCGCTGCCGGTAAGAACAAGAATCTTTTTCCCCATCATAATATTCCTCCTGATCGAGATCGTTTGAATTGACTTCTGTCTATGCTCATGGTATCATACGTCCGAACTTTCAACAAGTACTGACATTTATGTTAGGTACTTACTCAGAGGTAAGCTAATGAATCAAAGAAAGATTTCCGAGGCCAGCTTCAAAGACACCGGCTACAGCTATACGCTGTCGCTGATTGCCGGAAAATATAAGCCCATCGTGCTGTATTGCCTGATGGAATATGAGCCTGTTCGGTTTAATGAAATGCGGCGTTATATAGGCAATATCGCTGACAAGACGCTGAGCCAGACGCTCAAAGAGCTCGAGCGTGACGGACTGATTCATCGGGAGATGTTTCAGGAGATCCCGCCGAAAGTGGAATACACGTTGACAGAGCGTGGGCACACTCTCGTGCAGGCACTGGATCAGCTCTGCGTCTGGGGTGAAGCGAACAGACCGGATTCCGGCTGAAGAGCCGCTCCGCAGCCGGCAAAAAGCGAAGCTGCCACATGGCAGCGCCGCTTTTTCATATTTAGAATCAAATTACATCAGCTTACGGAACAGTGCCGTGAGGGATTCCACGTCGCAGTCCTTCGGGTTGCCGGGACGGCAGGCATCGTCATAAGCGCTCTGCGCGAGGAACGGAAGATCTTCTTCCTTGAGAGCCTCGAGCTTGGCGGGGATGCCAACATCGGCGGAGAGCTGCTTGACTGCGTTCACGGCCGCAGCGCGGTACTCCTCAACGCTCATCTCATCGACGCCCTTGACGCCCATGGCGCGGGCGATCTCGCGGTACTTCTCACCGGTGCAGTCGGCGTTATACTCCATGACGATGGGGAGCATCATCGCACAGGCGACGCCGTGCGGCGTGTCATAGACAGCGCCCAGCGTGTGCGCCATGGAATGCGCGATGCCGAGGCCGACGTTGCTGAAGCCCATGCCCGCGATATACTGGCCGAGGGCCATGCCCTTGCGGCCTTCCTCGTCGTTTTTCAGCGCGGCACGGAGGTTCGCAGAAATAAGACGGATGGCCTCGAGGTGCATCATATCGGTCATCTCCCATGCACCGGCTGTCGTATAGCCCTCGATGGCATGGGTTAGAGCGTCCATGCCGGTGGAGGCGGTAAGTCCCTCGGGCATGGAGTGCATCATGTCGGGATCGACGACGGCAATCTCTGGGATGTCATTCACGTCCACACAGACAAACTTGCGCTTGCGCTCAACATCCGTGATGACGTAGTTGATCGTAACCTCGGCGGCGGTGCCGGCGGTGGTGGGGACGGCGATGGTGAAAACGGCGTGGTTCTTCGTCGGTGCGACGCCCTCAAGGGAGCGGACGTCCGCGAACTCGGGGTTCCGGATGATGATGCCGACGGCCTTCGCGGTGTCCATAACGGAGCCGCCGCCCACGGCGATGATGCAGTCGCCGTCAAAGGCCTTGAAGGCTTCCACGCCGGCCTGCACATTTTCGATGGTCGGGTTCGGCTTCATGTCGGTGAAGAACGTGTAGGCAATGCCTTTCGCGTCCAGCACGTCGGTGATCTTCTTGATCTCGCCGGACTTCACGACGTGGCGGCCGGAGGCGATGAACGCGCGCTTGTAGCCGCGGGCTTCGAGCTCATTGCCGATTTCCGCGACGGCACCGGAGCCGTGATAAGAAATGGTGTTCAGTACGATGCGATTTGCCATGATGAAAGCCTCTTTTCGTTAAATGTTTGTCATGGTTATTTTATATCACAGGCTGATGCCCAATTCATGAAAGAAGTGTTAATTATTTCAGTGTATACCAGCTGGTCTTCCTCAATTCTGTCTTGTATGGTATGATAACAGCGAGACTTCCAGGAGGGTTTTTCTATGATCAGAATCAAAAAACAGTTCTCTTTGATGATTGCAGTGCTCATATTGAGTACCTCACTGATTGCCTGCGGCAGCAGCGGCGCAGGAACCCCTGTGCCCGCTGCGGCATCGCCGATCATCACAGGCGATGCCAGAATCAGCTATCTCGGACCGGAGGGAACCTATACGGAGGAGGCTGCCCGATTTTTCTTTGAAACCGGAACGTTTCAGCCGAAAGAAACTGTTGACAGCGCCATTGCGGACGTCACGGCCGGAAATGCAGATTACGCAGTCATTCCGCAGGAAAACACCCTAGGCGGAGCCGTTACGAATTATCTGGACGCACTGCTCGCAGAAGAGAATATCAGCGTCGTGGGCGAGATCATTCTGCCGATCAGCCAGACACTGATGGGTGTGCCCGGCGCCGCTGTCGGCGACATCCAAACCGTTTGCTCTCACGCGCAGGGCATTGCGCAGAGCGCTGAGTGGCGAAAGGAGCATCTGCCGAACGCCGTCACAGAAGAAATGTCAAGCACTGCTGCCGCAGCCAGCTATGTTGCAGAAGCCGGAGACAGAACCATTGCCGCGATTGCAGCGCCCGGAGCGGCAGAGCTTTACGGGCTGACGGTGCTGGCCGAGAACGTGCAGATTACGGATGCAAACAAAACACGGTTTTACGTTTTGTCCGCTTCGACGCCGAACGCACAGATTGAGTCGCAGACACACGCCGTATTTGCAGTCACCTGTGAAGCCAGCCGCATTGACGATATGATCGTGGAGATTCACAGCAGCGGCGCGGAGCTTGTTGCCATTCACGACCGACCGGAGGGCAGCAAACTGGGTGCCTATCACTATGTCATTGAGGTAGAGAATGTCTCCGACAAGCTCATCGAAAAGCTCGGAAAAATGGACGGCGTGCGATATCTGGGATGCTTCCCTGTAGTGGAGAAGCAGAACTGCCAGCAGCCGTAACTGCAGATTCGGAAAAACCAGAAAGACAGAAGACAAATGAGCATTGGTTGAACACCAATTTTATTATAGACGATTAAAGCTGCTGTTCCGAATCCGTCCGGAACAGCAGCTTTTATGATTTTGAGGAAGCGCTATGGTTTTTCTGCAGATCCTGATGAAGTATGGCGCCGATTTGCATTATCAGCCTGCGAGTCTGGCCGCAAGAGCTGCAATCTGCACCTCGGTCATGCCGGCATTCAGCAGGAAAGTCTCGGCGCCGGATTTGAGATCAGCGGTCGTAACATCCGTCCCCTCCCCTGCAACGACCTGAATCATGGGATTGAGCACATGCTCGACAATGACGTCATAACGGGAGATGTCACTTTCTCTGGTAATGCCATAGTAGTTGTCATAGGTAATCATATAGTCCGCGACGATCTCTCCGTAGCTCGCGCCGCAGAGCGCTTCAAGCAGGAGGCAGACGAAGCCCGTACGGTCCTTGCCCTCGGTGCAGTGGACGAGATAGGGACCGTCGCGCCCGGAGAGGGCGACAAGCCCGCCTGCAAGCTTCTGCTGAAACTCCGGCGAAGAGAAATTCATATTCAGCGCGAGCGGGATAACGTTCCCGGACTCATAGAGCGCTCGGACGTAAGGCGTATCAAAGCTCTCATCAGCAAGATAGCCCTCGATCTTCTCATCGTTGTCCGCGAGGTTCAGGATACACTGCACGCCCGCAGTCTCGATCAGATTATTGACATACACAGCGCGGTTGTGCTGATTGTCGCAGGGAGAGGCGGAGCGATAGAGCGTATTCGCAGCCAAACCCGAGACGGAGACGGCGCGGAAGTTTGCAAAGATCTCATCGCTGTCATAATCCTCGCGCGCATCGGTATAGTGAATGTCGCGCGCATTCTGAATATCCAGATACTTGCCGCGCTCGCGCAGCGTGACGGTCGCAGTGTCGTCCTCGCTCAGACCGGCAATCTCCCAGAGATCGTCTCCGTTGTTAATACAGGCTTTAATGTAATCATAGCCCGGATATGCCACGAGAAGACTCTCGCCGTTTTCCGTGTAGTAGCCGTTATAGTAAGGCTGATCGGTGAGCGCATAACCGTTGGAGAAGACAATATCCACGCTGTCGCCATACTGATAGCCGAGGGAATTGAAATCGTCAATTCCGGAGGTGATATAAACGCCGCCGAACTCCGGCTCATGGATGAGCGCGCAGTCGGTGAGGTCTCTGGTCTTTGTCTTCCCACAAGCTGCAAGAAACGTCGCGCCGCAGAGCAGGCAAAGAACCAGCAGCAGGGAGATTGGTTTTCTCAATTGCTTCATGGTCAGTTCTCCTTTCCGTTCTCAATGAACCGCATCAGAATCATCGCGGCCTCTGCGCGCTTGGCGCTGCCCTTCGGGGAGAGCGTGGTCTCCGTGCGGCCGAGAATCAGCCCCTCCGCATTGGCCCAGCGCATGGCATCGCGCGCCCAGGAGCTGAGGTCTGCCGCATCCTGATAAGCAGAGAGCTCGGCGGTTTTGGAGACATCTAAGCCCTGCTTCTTCGCATACCGCTGCAGCATTGCCGCGAACTGCTCGCGCATTGGCAGCGGGAAGGTCATCGTCTTCGAGGCGCTTCCGCCGCCGTAGTCGAAGTCGGCCTGAACAACAGGGCTGTCCACACCAACGAGGGTGTTGTTCGTGATGGTGGTGCTCACATAGTGCTTGCCGCCGATGAGGGTATTCGATGCGGAAAAAGAGATGTCGGCCGCCTGAACTGCAGCGGAATTTACCACCTCGCCCGCGTCACCATCATATCGGTAGCTCGGCGTAACATCCGCTGTGATCTCGTGCTCCTTATTCAGCTTCCAGCCGGGATTGGGACGAACCCGAACATGCTCCACACGCACATCGCCGGGATAGAGCACCGCTCCGCCATGGAAATACTCCTCATAGTCCTGATCATCGACAACCTCCGTGAGCTTGACGCCGTTTTCATCGCGGAAGACATATGGGATCAGATGCTCAACGCCGTAGCCGCAGTTTTTCACCGTGAGATAGAGATCGATATACGGCGCGTTGTTCTTCACGAGATAGTCCGGGATCTGCACGTCCGAGACCACAAGTCCCCTGCTGCCGTTCTGCCGCCACATCTTGGTAACGGCGGACGGAGATTCGCCGTCCGGTGTGGTATAGGCAACGGCGAGTCCATTCGATTTAGCGGAGTTGGCGTTGAACGCAGCGGTGAAGCTGCTGACGACCTCTCCGTCTGCAAAGCAGAAGGTCAGCGGCCCGTGGAGGCTGCAGGATTTCTTTCCGGTTTCCCGGTCCCGCGTGACCGCGAGCGTGTGGATCTGGACGCGGTTTCCGGCCTTGGCGGCAGTTCCCGCCTCAACATTCACATCATAGTCCTCTATGACGCCGATGAGATAGATGGCGGCACGGTCAAAGTCCGTGACCATGGCATAGCGGTTATCGGCAGAGACAACGCCGGAGCCGCCCGATACCTTTTCCGCCGTCCATTCATAGTCAGTGCCATCACTGCTCTTTGCGACTTTGTTCATCCAGTAAACACTGTCGCCCGCGATGGAGCGTATGCGGCAGAAGGATGCTTGACAGCATCAGCACAGCAAGAAACAGACTGACAGCTCTCTTCCGCATGGCTTCTTGCTCTTTTCGTATTTGTACTGTTTTTACAATTTTTATCATATCACATCTGATGCACAAAACAAACACAAATTGTCATTCTAGTATAAAAAGACACCAAAAAGGCTGTTAATATGTGTTTGTTTCCATGATTTCTCAGAATATCGTTTCGTCAAATGCAGACAATAACAGCACTGCATGGCGGCCCGCGCTGTGCGGGCCGCATTTTCGCGCTCCGTATGGTCAGGGACGAACACGCAGAACACTGTCCACGGGAGAATCCCGAATCATGCAAAGGAGATGCACAAAATGGCTAAAACCAGCAACAAGCTCGTGAACCCCAACGCCCGCGAGGCCATGAACCGCTTCAAGATGGAAGCCGCCAACGAGGTTGGCGTGAATCTGAAGCAGGGCTACAACGGCGACCTGACCTCCAAGCAGGCCGGCAGCGTCGGCGGCCAGATGGTCAAGAAGATGATTCAGGCCTACGAGAACGGCATGCAGTAATCATCTGCGGCACCTGAGAAAGGACAGTCTCTCCGGAGACTGTCTTTTCACATTTACAGGATAAAATGTAGTTGCCAAGACAATAAAATTGCGGTAAAATGAAAGTTGAACAAATATTGAAACAGGAAGGTGTTACCCATGAATGTCATGTCCTATCGCTTCCCCTCTGCAACGGGCGTCTGTGATATCGCCACCAACGCCTATACTCCCGACAGCGGCGTTTTTGACACGGTTCTGGTCATCCACCACGGTATGGCTGAGCATCAGGAGCGCTATCTGGGCTTCATTGACTATCTCTGCCGCAACGGTATTGCTGTGTATATGCACGACATGGCAAACCACGGCAAGTCCAACACGGACTATGCTCTCACCGGATGGTTTGGCGAGAAGGACGGCTGGAAGGGTCTGATTCAGGACTTCCGCCGCAATGTGCAGTTTGCCATGGAGCAGAACCCCGGCAAGAAGTTCGTGGTCATGGGACACTCCATGGGCTCCTTCATCTGCCGCTGCTATACCTCCATGTATCCGAACGACGGTTTCTCCGGCGCGATCTACATGGGCACTGGCGGTCCCAACCCCATTGCCGGTATGGGCAAGGCTGTGGCCAGCATGATGGGCGGCGTGCAGGGCAAGAAGCACAAGAGCAAGACGCTCGACAAGATGACCTTTGGCTCCTACGGCAAGAAGTTTGAAGGCCGCACCAACTTTGACTGGCTGACCCGCGACAAGGCGATCGTGGACAAGTACATCGCCGACCCCTACTGTGGCTTCCTCTTCACCATTCAGGGCATGCACGATCTGGTTGATCTGAACGTGGCTGCCAACACCGACGAGTGGTATGCCGGCATCCCCGCCGACGCGAAGATTCTCCTCACCAGCGGTGCGATGGATCCCGTGGGCGAATATTCCAAGGGCATCAACACCATTTACAAGGGACTGCTTTCCACCGGTCACACGCAGGTGACGCTGAAGCTTTATCCCGACTGCCGTCACGAGATTCTCAATGAGCTCAACCGTGACGAGGTCATGGCTGACATTCTCGGCTGGATCAAGGCAGTGTAATTCCTATTATAACCGCTTATACTGCAAAGCTCCCTGCCCATACTGGCAGGGAGCTTTGCTCGTTTTATACCGCACTATATGTCGAGGAATCAGGGCCCATTGGTGTTCTTTGTGCATCCGTCCAGCAGTCCGAGAACAGCCCAAAACAGAGAGGCCGGGATAAATACACTGATGTTGAAGCCTGCCTGAATCACATAGGCCAATACCGCCGCGCCCAGAATGGCCGACGCAGGACGCTCGCGGGCAGATCGAAGCCACATCCAAAGCGCTGCGGAGAGTGCAGCTAAATTCGCCATCAGGGCAAGCAGTCCCTGATGATAGAGCACATTCAGATACTCACAGTGCGCCGTATCAATCCCGGCCTGAAGCATCACGCCAAGTTCTTCATCAAAGCGACGGAACGGTTCAATGCCCGCCATCGAAAGAGTATCCGGTCCTGTTCCGAACAGCAGATGCTCAGGGACTCTCCGCAACACCTCGCGCCAAATATAGACTCTGCCGGAATCAATCTCCCGCGGCAGCTGGCCATGGAGCAGCGCATGCAGCGCGTGAAAAGGGCCGCCAAAATCGAACAAGCAGATTGCCAAGAGCGCAAGAAACGCCGCAAGCATGAGCGCCAGCGCGATCTGCCTCCGAGTTTTTTTCTCCGCAGGAAATACAATCGGAAGCGCAATCACAAATCCGACTGCGACGCCAACCACGCAGGACAGAACCCACATACGCGCCGCAACATAGAGTCCAAGCAGAAGCGGGATCAGATATGCGAAACGCCACCTGGTTTTCATCCGCATCAGGGACACCCAAAGAATCGGCAGTACCAGGCAAAAATAGGCGCCAAGAAAATCCGCATTTCCGATCGTACCAAGATAAACACCGGAATAAGACTGATTTGCATCAAAATAATTCATGCCTGCCGTATAGAGGTGCAGCGGGTTTCCGCCGCGCAGCTGAAGAATACAGATCACACATTGAGCTGTAACCGTGATCGCAAGCAGATGAACCATCCACGCTTTCGGGCGCCCGTGCATCGAGATCAACAGACAGCTGAGGATATAAAGCCCAATGGTCAGCGCTCCCTCTTTTCTGCTGCCGCCGAGCCAAGCTTCAGTCGGATACTGCGACAATGCCGCTGAGGTCAGTGTAAAAAGCAAAAACAATACCAGAAAGCGCTGCATCCAGGAGCTGTTATTTACAGCGTTGAGAATCCGGGACACGCTGCACTCCCCGCGCAGCAATTCCACCAGATGGAGAAGGATTACAGCCCCTGTGTAGCCGGCACTGAGGAATAGAAACACAGGCCATTTCGCATTGCTCAGCTCCATATACCCAGCTTCTGACACAGTGAAGACCAGCGCGGTCATCAGCAGAGCGAAGTATATGTCTGTCAGATACTCCTGAGCAGAACGAAAATTCAAACGAGTCATCATATCAAATCTCACTTGTAAACAAAAAACTCCCGCCTTTTTGACGGAGCATCGTTCCAGTGCTGAACCAAACTCAAAAAGCAGGAAAAAAGCTATTTGATTTTATCATTTGGAGTCATGAGCGTCAATAACATCATAAAACCGTGATCTGCGCTCTGCAGATCACGGTTTTATGATTCATAATTATCAGGCGCGGGTATATTCCACACGAGACTCGAACTGGACAGGTGTATCCAGCGTGTCGCGGACCGTAGTATTGTCCTGATACACCTGATTGCCATAGAACGTGCCGGTGATGGCAGAAGCAGTTAGCGTCTCACCGTCATATTCATTGCTGTAGTCACGCTCAAAAACCACATCGCCGTTGCCGGCGGTCTTGACAGCATGAATCGGATCGCCGTTTTCATTGAGTTCGAACACGACCTGATAAACAACGACAGGCGCTTCCATCTCCTCGGTCTGATAATACAGGCGCGTCACCTTCATATCACCGTTTTCGTCATAACCAAAGGCAAGATAGGTCGGCTGAACGAGCAGCGCATCAGAGTCGCTGAGCATACGGTAATAGACCTGTCTGCACTCGGTGGTGCTGACGTCTTCCATCTCAGCAAGATCACCGAGATCGATCGCGCGAGACGCATCTGTATCACGATACTCTTCATAGTAGTGATACTCATCGGAAACGTCGCCCTCGCTGCTGAGCAAACGGCCCTGATCATCATACTGCTCAATCACAGTGAGCTGATCATTTTCATAGTATCGAGCCTCGCAGGCTACGTCCGCAGGGTTGATGACAGAAGCGCCATCGTCCACAACGTCTGCCTCTGCCGATCCCTCGGCGCTGCCGTTGGCCGCGTTCTGAGAGCCGCAGGCAGCAAAGAGAAATACCGCAGCCATGAGCAGACAAAGCAAAGCTGAAATCTTTTTCATAATGTACTCCTTTTCCAACAGAATTACCGGATTTTTTCCTAATTGGTTCACATAATATTACCGCAACCGACGTGGGATGTCAAGTCCCGGCAGAAAGATCGACGCAGGAACTGCAATTATGTTCCGCAGGAACAGAAAAGCAGCAGGCCGCCGGATATCCGGCGGCCTGTTTGGCTGTATGCGTGTTTATTCTGCCATATCACGATACAGGAACGTGACGATCTGTGCGCGGGTGCAGGGATTCGAGGGCGAGAACGTTGTTGCCGAGGTTCCTGCCGTGATCTCATTTTTCACCGCCCAGAGGACCGGCTGGTAGTAATACTGGTTTCTGTCCACATCCCGGAAGGGATTTGAGGTTCCGGCATTCGGCATGCCCTCCATGCGCCAGAGGAAGGTCACGGTCTGCGCACGGGTGACCGTATCGTTCGGGCTGAAGGTGGTATCGCTTGTACCGGCCGTGATTTCCTTCTCCGCCGCCCAGAGAACCGCTTTATAGAAGTAATCCGATTTCTTTACGTCGAGAAACGGCATTTTCAAGGCGGAAGGCTCCGGCTGACCGTTCGCGCG
Source organism: Oscillospiraceae bacterium (assembly GCA_045546715.1). Classification (GTDB taxonomy): domain Bacteria; phylum Bacillota; class Clostridia; order Oscillospirales; family Oscillospiraceae; genus CAG-103. The sequence continues at coordinate 36,361 of JAZQDI010000015.1, forward strand.
CCAGAGGAATGTGACCATCTGCGCGCGGGTGCAGGACGTTTCGGGGCTGAATGTAACAGCTGTAGTGCCCGCCGTCACCTGCGGTGTGCGATTCACCGCCCACAGGACGGGCTCATAGTAATACTGGCCCTTTGACACGTCTCTGAAGGGATTGACCACCGGTGCAGGCGCAGCAGTGGGTACCGGCGTGGGCGTCGATGTCGGCGTCGGCGTGGGCGTCGGCGTTGGCTTCGGGGTGGGCGTCGGTTTCGGTGTGGGCGTCGGCGTTGGCTTCGGCGTGGGCGTCGGCGTTGGCTTCGGCGTGGGCATCGGCGTAGGCTTCGGCGTAGGCTTCGGCGTAGGCGTGGGCGTAGGCTTCGGTGTCGGAGCCGGGATGGTCTCGGTTTTCTGCGCACCGCACACCGTGCAGACAAAGGATTTGACGCCGTCGGTAGTCTTCCCTGCCGGGATAACGACTGTGCCGGAATCCCATGTATGCGTATGGGAATAGTGAATGGTTACCCCTTCAAAGTCAACGGCGTCGTCATTGGGAATGGCAGCCCACTGTTTCTGTGTTCCGGCATAGTAGACGTCCGTGACTCCGGTGTTCTTAATCGCGTGGTTATAAATGTTGCGAATACTGACAGGCAGATAGAGCGATTTCATGCTTTTGTCGCCCCATGCCAGATTATAGGAGACATACTCGAATCCATCCGGAATCGCCAGCTTTTCCAGGGATGTGCAGCCGCTGAAGGCTGAGCCGCCGATCTCCGTCACAGTATCCGGTATGGTCACTTTCTTCAAATTGGTGCACTCAAAAAACGCCTCTCTGTCGAGCAGCTTCAGTCCGGTCGGGATATCGATTTGTTCGAGCGACGTGCAGTGTTCAAACGCTCTGGCCCCGATCGTTTCCAAGCCGTAAGGAAGATCGATTTCCTTGAGCGCCATGCAGTAAATAAACGCGCTGTGGTCAATGGTTTTCAGTCCTTTGGGGAGAACGATTCGCTCAAGATTTTTGCATTCTCCAAGCGCGTAGTAACCCAGTTCTTTGACTCCCTCCGGAATCACAATTTCCTTCAGCAGCTCACACTTGCCAAAAGCGTTTTCTCCCAAAATCTCCAAACCTTCGGGAAGGATTACTTCATCCATGGATCGACAGCCTCTGAACGCGCTGTTGCCGATTTCCGTCACGCAGTCCGGAATGTCCAAAGAACGCAAGGCACTGCACGACGAAAACAGGCCTGCCGGAATCACTTTGGTCGTGCTCGGAACGTTCGCGCGCTCCACATGATTGCAGTCTGCGAATGCAAATTTGCCAAGCGTGGTAACAGACTCCGGAATCTTGATCTCCTTGAGATTATAGTTATCCTGAAAAGCCTCTTCCCCGATCACTTTCAATCCGCTTGGAAGGTTAAGCTCAGTCATCGAATGACAATAAGCAAAAGCACCGTTTCCAATTTCTTCTAGTCCGGATGGGAAATCAAAGCCGTTCATCTGATCGCAGAAAACGAACATGCGGTTCGGTATTTGTTTCAGCCCGCTTGGCAGCTTGACAGATTTCAAGCCGCGGCAATAAGCGCAGACCTCTTCGCCAAGCGAAATATCCGTATCGGGGAAAACAATCTTCTGCAGACCGGAGCAATCACGAAATGCAGCATTTTCGATCCGAGTCACAGAGCTTGGAATCGTGACCTCCTGAAGACCTTTGCAGTACCAAAACGCATATTCCCCTATGGTTTTCAAGCTGGAAGGCAGCTTCACCTCCGGCAGCGAAGAGCACCAGTCAAATGCATACGACCCGATTTGCGTGACTGTGTCCGGAATGGTAACGCTCGTTGCTTTCGTGCAGCCGTGAAACGCATAATCGCCGATGCGCGTCACGCCGGGACGAATCACAATCGAGCGAAAGTCTGTGCGGTCATTCCAAAGTGACGTGACAGCGCCGCCGCCATTTGGGATCTCCTCACGATTCACCATCGGACCGGTGCCGCTGATGGTCAGCACACCGTCATCCGTCAGAACCCATGATACATTCTCGCCGCAGGAGCCGCTGTCTACAATCTCTGCCGCGCCCGCGCCAAAGGGCAGCAGCGACAGGATCATGACCAACGCCAACAGCAGACTGAAGAACTGTTTTTTCATACCTCGTTCTCCTCTCACAGTGTTGTATCAATATTAGCATATCAATTCAGCTGAAACAAGTTCAGAAAAGAATCAATCAGGCCGCCGGAAATCCGGCGGCCTGACTGCATTGAATGAATTATTTTGCCATATCACGGTACAGGAACGTGACAATCTGTGCGCGGGTGCAGGGATTCGAGGGCGAGAACGTGGTCGCGCTTGTGCCCTGAGTGATGCCCTGCTTCACCGCCCAGAGGACGGCGTCCGTGTAATACTGACCAGCGGGAACATCCGTGAAGGGATTCTTCGTGTCTGCCGCGGGCTTGCCCTCAGCGCGCCAGAGGAAGGTTACAGTCTGCGCACGCGTGACTGTATCGTTGGGGCTGAACGTCGTCTTGCTCGTGCCGGCGGTGATCTCCTTCTCCACTGCCCAAAGGACAGCTTTGTAGAAATAATCAGAGCTCTTCACATCTGTGAAAGGATTGGTCGTGATCGTCGGCTCCGGCTGACCGTTCGCGCGCCAGAGGAAGGTCACAATCTGGCCTCGGGTGCAGGGGTTATTGGGGCTGAAGGTATCCTTCGCCGTACCCGCCGTGATCTGCGGTTCGTGGTTCACTGCCCAGAGCACAGGCTCGGCATAATACTGCTCCTTCGCCACATCCTTGAAGGGATTCTTCACCTCGGGCTTTGCCGTGGGCGCGGGCGCTGCAGTCGGCTTCGCCGTGGGTGCGGGCGTTGCGGTCGGCTTCGCCGTGGGCGCGGGCGTCGCGGTCGGCTTTGCCGTGGGCGCAGGCGTTGCGGTCGGCTTTACCGTGGGCGCGGGCGTCGCAGTCGGTGCGGGCGTCGCGGTCGGTGCAGGCGTCGCAGTCGGCGCGGGCGTCGCAGTCGGTGCGGGCGTCGCGGTCGGTGCGGGCGTCGCGGTCGGTGCGGGCGTAGGCTCCGGAGTTTCTTCCGGCTCAGTTTTGGCCGGGATTTCCACCTGACCAATCTTTCCGCATTCCGTACAAGCGCAGCGCTTCAGACCGGGCTCTGTATCTGTCGGCTCTACGAGCACAATGCCTTCATCCCAAGCATGCGTATGGAGGTAATGAACCTCCGTTTTCAAATCTCCTCCATTGCTGCGAAGCTCGACGCCGAGCGCCTCCCACTGCTCCTGTGTTCCGCCGAAATAAAGATCATCGGCGTTGCACGGCAGTCCCTGTCCCGGGTAAAATGCGAGTTGAGCAATGGTCTCTGCTCCAGCGGGAACATAAATGGTTTTGGGGTTCTCGGCGGTCTCCGTTGCACTCAGCACGGTTCCGATTTCTTTTGTGTTTTCAGAAAAAGCAAGGCTCTTAAGATTCAGGGACATACTGAATGCATTGTCTTTCACAGCCTCTACGGAATCCGCCATTTCGATTGTATCAAGCTGGCAGAAAGCAAAGGCAAACGTTCCAATCGTGCGAACGCTGTCTTCAATGACAATCGTTTTGCAGTCAGACCACGGGCGCTTACTGTTCCATGCGAAATCCATCATATCGCCGGAGCCGCTGAAGGTACAAGTGGAGCCATCTTCACTGATTGTCCAGACAACATTATCGCCCTCCGCGCCGCAGAAGCCGCTTGTTTCCGGCTCTTCGGGATCGGGAGTCGTTGTGTTAAAACGAATATCCGCATTCAGCAGCGGCTCATTGCCCTCGTCAATCGAAATGCTCTTCCACTGCTCCTGCGTACCGGCATAATAAACCGTTTTCAGAGCATTGCAGCCCTTGAACGCATCTTTCTCCACCGTCTCCAGGCTTACGGGCAGGATCACATATGCCAGATGCTCCGCTTCGAGAAACGCTTCCGACTCGATCTTGGTCACCTTTCCGGGAATCTCGACCGACTCCAGTCCAGACCACTGGAACGTGTACTGCTCAATCACGGTGATGTCTTTCGGCAGCTGCACACTCTTCATATTTCTGCAGTCATGAAATGCGCCGAATCTGATCGCTGTGACGCTGTCAGGGATCACCACGCTGGTCAACCCGCCGGACCACTGGAACGCCCAGCCGCCCAGCTCTGTAACCGGATAGCCCTCGATGGTTTCGGGAATGACCAGATCGCCGGTCGCCTTATCCGTGTAGGTCAGAATGACATGTCCGTCCACGATCTCATAGGGATACGGGTAGGGATCGTCCGCAAGAGCGCCGAACGGCAGGAGCGTAAGCACCATGCACAGCACCAGTGCCAGACTGAATACTCGTTTTCTCATTTGGATCTCCTTCCTAATCTTTCTTGCTTGCTTACTTCCGTGCGCAAACATGATAATATGCTATCACAGAGAACATGAGATTACAAGCACCGAATGATAAAACATGCCGCCGGAAATCCGGCGGCACATAATCATTATTTTTCCAGTACGCTGGCAAAATCATATAACAGTGTTTTGGGTGAATGCCAAGAAGACGAATTGTTATGTCCCTGCACGAAGTCAATATTAAAAGATCCGTCTGCGTTGATAATTGCAGTATAATAGAAGGAAACGCTGTCAGATGCGTCTGCTAAGTAGACATTCAGCTTCTTCCCGTTCAGTTCCGGAGAAGTCGTTCCCTTGATGTGAACATTCACGAGATACGGATCATAATCAACTCCATTCCATGCTTTCGGATCAGAAGCGCTGTGTTTTTCGATCAGCTCATAATAGATTTCGCTGTAATGCGCTGTGTATTTCTGTCCGTTATAGGTGAGCGGAGCATCGAATTCACCGATCGGGTTTTCAAGATAGAACTTGGTTCCGACTTCGTAGTCCTCAAAAGTCTTGTCTGAAACCTGTTCCGGCCGAACCACGCCGGCATTGATGGTCTTTCCGTCAGAAAGCGTCAAAATCAGGTTTCCGCTGTCATCGATCTTCGCATCAGACACAGAGATACCATCCTTACCATCTTTGCCGTCCTTGCCGCTCATCGGCACTGCCGCAGAAGTCACGAGAACGGCGCGGTTGGCAGCGTCCCACTCAACCTTCGCACCGAAAGCCTCCAGCACCGCACGAATCGGCAGATAGGTTCTGGAGTCCTTGATCACTGCAGACGTATCAATCGCCTGACTCATGCCATTTACGCGAATATACTTCTGCCCAATCGTGACCGTGACGGTGACACCGTCCTTCACGACGTAGGCCGTGCGGGTATTCTGATCCCACTGGACCATGCAGCCATAGGTTTCCATGACAATCCGCAGAGGAACCAGTGTTCTGGAGTTTTCATCAATGAACGGAATCCCGTCACTGGCGGTAAACTTTACCGGCGTTCTGTCGATCAAAACGGATACATCTGTTTTCGCGGCCGCCGCTATATTCGCAAGCGTAAACGCGAGAACTAGTACCAAGACCAAACTGATGACTCTTTTTCTCATTTGTTTCTCCTCTCTTTAAAACCGGATTTTTCACGAAACGCCTATACAAAAATGCGCCGTTGTGTTCATTATATCATGTCAAAACAGCAGATACAAGGAGGCAATACAGAAAAGCGGTATGTCACAACTGGCATGACATACCGCTTTTTTCTTGCTTATAAACCGTTGATTTTCAATGGGTTCCGGGCTTACTCGTCCTCTTCCCAGTTGTGCCAGACGTTTTGGACATCGTCGTTATCCTCAAACATATCCAGCATCTTGCGGAGGTTCTTCACATCGTCCTCGCCGGTGACGGAGACGGTGTTCTGCGGGACCATCTCAGCCTGGGCGGAGAGCAGCTCATAGCCCTTGCCGGTGAGATATTCGGCGACCTCGGCAACAGCGTCGGGCGCTGTATAGATCGTGAAGATCTCCTCCTCGGTGACGAGATCGTCCGCGCCGGCCTCCATGGCGGCCTCCATGACGGTATCCTCATCCAGATCGCCGTCCTCGTTGTTCACGACGATGACGCCCTTCTTGTCAAAGGACCAGGAGACGCAGCCGGTGGCGCCGAGGTTTCCGCCGTACTTATCGAAATAATGACGAACCTCGGAAGCAGTGCGGTTGCGGTTATCGGTCATGGTCTCAACAATGATGGCGACGCCGCAGGGACCATAGCCCTCATAGGTCATGGACTCAAAGTTATCGGTGTTGCCGGAGCCGAGCGCCTTATCGATGGTGCGCTTGATGTTGTCATTGGGCATGTTCGCCGCCTTGGCCTTGGCAATGACGGCCGCGAGGCGGGAATTGTTCGCAGGGTCGCCGCTGCCGCCTTCCTTGACGGCCACGATCATCTCACGGGCGATCTTGGTGAAGGCCTGCGCACGCTTGGCGTCCTGCGCGCCCTTGGTTTTCTGTATGTTATGCCACTTGGAATGTCCGGACATGGGATACAACTCCTTAGTCAAATTTTGCCCATATATTTTAGCATAAAACGACAATGATAGCAAGAGGGAAAAACAACATCACAAGGCCTGACGCAAATGCGTCAGGCCTTGTGATTCTAATGACTCAAAACCGGGTCTCATGCGTCCCCTCCCAGGCAGCGGGCAGGAGATTGTTTTTCAGCGTTGTGTAGGTATAATCCACGGTGATCGTCTCGGTCGTGGTCTCACCATCAGCATTGGTGCGCGTGACGGTGCTCTGGGACTGCGAAATCAGGCTGCGGTCATAGGTGTAGGTCGTCTTCACTTCCACGGAAGTGCCGTCGGAATTGTTCGTGATCTCAGTGGCGAGATTGCCCTGATCATCATAGGTATAACGGGTATCACTCCACGAAAGCTTGCCATCGGTCCAGGTTTCCACACGGTGGAAATCCAGCTTTCCGGCGAGGTCATAGGCGTTGATCTCACGGGAGAGCAGCGTCTCGCCGGCGTAATCCTCTGCCTGCAGGAGCTCGCCCTTGGCGTTGTAGGAATTCGTGACGGTGTGGTTTTTCGTCTCGTCTGTGAAGAGATATTCCTTCGTGACGACGTTGCCCTTGGCGTCCGTCGTAAGCTTCACGGTGAAATCCGCGTGCTTCTCGGACGTGACTTTGCCGGCAGCATCATAGGTATAGCTCACGGTCTCGCCATCAGACCGCTTGCAGGTGAGCGTGCGGCCGTCAGCGTCAAAGGTCCGCTCTTCCCAGGACTTGCCGTCCAGATCGGTGGTGCGGGTGTTATTGCCATGAGCATCATAGGTGTAAATCTCACCGACGACCTTGTCGCCGGACTTTTCTTCGCGGCGGGTCAGCAGACTGGTCTTCTGATCTTCAAGCGCACGGAACAGGAACGTGACAATCTGCGCGCGGGTGCAGGGTTCATCCGGGCTGAAATGCGTATCATCCGTACCGGCGGTGACGTTTTTGTCGTAAGCCCAGAGGACGGCATTGTAATAGAAAGCGTTGGGATCCTTCACATCCGCGAACGGAGAGGTCGTCACGCCCGAAGCGGGCTGTCCGAGCGTGCGATAAAGAAACGTCGCCACCTGCGCGCGGGTGCAGGGCAGATCCGGGCTGAAATGTGTCTCGTCCGTGCCCTTGGTGATGGCTTTATCATAAGCCCAGACCGCAGAGTTATAGTAATATTCCGTGGTGGGCACATCGCGGAAGGGATTGGTGATGTACATCTTCGCCGCCCCCATGGCACGCCACAGGAACGTGACAACCTGCGCGCGGGTGCAGATTTCATCAGGACCGAAGGTGGTAGGCGTGGTGCCCTTCGTAATTACGGGGTCATGCTCCACGGCCCACTTGACCGGTTCGGCGTAATACGCTCCGGACGCGACATCGGTGAAGTCCGCCGCCATCGCGCTCAGCGGAAACAAAGAGAGCGCAAGACACAGAACAATCAGCAGGCTGATCAGCTTTTTACTCATGAACTTTTCTCCTCTCGGTACCTTTGCGGTACACAAATCTTTATTAGTATATCATATCATCAGATTGGATGCAATCATTCTCCAAAAAGGGACGCAAGCACTTCCGGCGCCGCCATGTTCCGCAGCCCTTCCGGGTCGGAGAGCGTCTCACCGTTCCAGGAGAACACGCCCTTGACAGAGAGATACAGTCCCGGGCTCTGAAGCGTAGGAACATAGCGCGCATACCAGGCGGGATAATACGCCGAGAGATACCGCTCAATCAGACGATATGCCTCGCAGCTTTCGCTCTCGCCGATGGCGCCGAGCTGTGCGCCGCCGCCCTTTTGCCCGGTTCGGCTGGGGCTTGGCGTGGAATGAAGGATGACGAGACTGCCATCGCCGCAGCGCCCGACGCAAATCCAGACATGTCCGCCGATGCTCACGACGTCGCCGGGACGAAGCGCGGCGGTATCGTAGGAAAGCGAACCAAGGCCGCGGTGGGCAAAGTCCTCCGCCTGCGCAGAGGCGGAGCCGACAAAGCCAGCGCCCAGATCCGCAGTATTCAGCGTGCGGTAGACCGCCCAGCCGACGTAGCCTGAGCAATCAAGCCCGGCAAAATAATAAGCGTTCCAGCCATGAAAGGGATAGAAGCTCGCGGCGGGATCGGTGTTTTTATAGTTGTATTCCGCTGTCTGGCCTTGGAAAAAGCGGTTCCAGCTCTCCGGCAGAGCGACAGATCGGGTTTGATCGGAGGCGGCATTGTCCTGCCAGTTCCAGCCGCCGCCATAGACATAGAGCGCATTGCCCACAGGCATGAGGGCGTTTGCCAGGAAGTTTCGGATCGTGCGCAGCCCGGGCTCACCGGAGACGGGAACGCTCGCATCCGGCTGCGGCTGGAGACGATAGATGAAATCTCCGTCTATCGCTGCACGGTCGCCTTCCTGCGCCGCAGCAGGAGCTGCCGCGGTATGCCCGGCCTCCAGCGCGACAGCATAGCATTGCTTGCCTGGGAGGTCTGCATCCTTCAGCGTGACAATCTCCGCGTCGAGCAGATGCGTCAGCACGCCGCTTTCCCGGTGCAGACGATAGGCCTCGCCTTCCTCCAGATGGTTCTGGAAAGCGTAGGTGCCGTCATCCGGCGCCATGGTGCAGGTCCAGGTCTCTCCTCGGGAGAAAAAGCGGTAGCGGAAGGAATCCAGATTGCTCCGATCAGCAGCATCTGTTCCATAGCCCTCCACGCCGAGATACACAGCCGTTTCAAAGAAGTCCGCAGTGCGGTGCTCCGCGCGATACAGCATCGTGACGATATGCGCGCGGGTAAAGCTTCCGAAGGGGGCGTACCGTCCGGCCAAAACACCATTGACCACGCCTTCTCCGTATGCCCAGCAGAGTGCGGCGCGATACCACGCGTCCGCCGGGACATCCTTGAACGGAAGCCAGGAACAGACCTCTTCCCCACCGTAGAACTTATAAAGGAAGGCTGCTCCCTCTGCTCTGGTGCATACCCGATCGGGCTCAAAGGTCTGCGGCGTGACGCCATTGGTCACGCCCTCTGCCACGGCCCATCGCACAGCAGGATAAAACCAATCGGACTCCGACACATCCTGAAAGTCAACTGCACCATCTGCCTCCGGTCGACCGGAGAGCTTCCAGAGAAAGGCCACAATCTGCGCACGTGTGCACGGCGCGTCCGGTGCAAACTCGGTCTCGGACATGCCGTCCGTCACCCGGTTTTCTACCGCCCAGGATACCGCATCGGCATAATATGCGTGATCGGGCACATCGGAAAACACGGCGCGGGCGGACAGCGGCACGGCGCAAAGCAGCGCAGCGGCAAGCGCAAGGGCGAAAAAGCGACGGTTCATGGCAGCACTCCTCTCAAAACAGGACAATAGCGTTTGACAAATAAAGGATGACCTCATACAATAGCAGACAAGGAGGCGTTACCAATGTATGAGCTGATTCGTGTATCCGAGCACTGCAGTTATATTCAGAGCCCGGCCAAAATCGGTCTGGTGGAGCTGGGCAGCGGAAACGTCTGTCTCATTGACAGCGGAAACGACAAGGAGGCCGGGCGCAAGGTGCGCCAGCATCTGGATCGCTGCAGTTGGAAGCTTACCGCGATTTACAACACCCACTCCAACGCCGATCACATCGGCGGAAACAAATATCTTCAGAATCAAACCGGCTGCGCCGTATACGCGCCGGGGATTGAACAGGATTTCACCCGGCACCCGATTCTCGAGCCGAGCTTTTTATACGGGGGATATCCCTGCAAGGATCTGCGGCACAAGTTTCTCATGGCGCAGGAGAGCGAGGCAAAGCCGCTGACGCCTCAGGTTCTGCCGGAAGGCATGGAGCTGATCCCCCTGCCCGGCCATTTTTTTGACATGGTGGGCTTTCGCGCGCCGGAGGGCGTGGTCTATCTGGCCGACTGCCTCTCGAGCCGGGAGACACTGGAAAAATACCGCATCGGCTTTATCTACGATGTAAAGGCATATCTCGAGACGCTGGAGATGGTAAAGGGGCTGGAAGGCAGTCTCTTCATCCCGTCGCACGCTGAAGCGACGGAGCACATTGCGCCGCTGGCACAGCACAACATCGATCTTGTCTGGCAGATTGCCGAGGACATTCTCGCGCTCTGCCGGGAGCCGAAAACCTTTGAAGAGGTCCTGCAGGCGCTCTTTACGAGCTACCAGCTGACGATGAACATGGAGCAGTATGTGCTGGTGGGCAGCACAGTGCGGTCTTATCTCAGCTGGCTGAAGGACGATGCTCGGCTGGAGACCGCATTTGAAAACAACCGAATGATCTGGAAAACGATCGGATGAAAGCAAAGCCGGAGCGAAATGCTCCGGCTTTGTTCCGTTTTCTGTGGGTTACAGCTTAGAGGCTGCAGCTTCATCCAGATAGAGTGTCACATCCGTGTGCAGCTGGAGGAAAGAGGCTGGAATAAAGGTCTCCGGACGACCTTCCAGCGTTTTCTGCGCGGCGTTGGCTTTCTCCTCACCACAGGCAATCAGGAGAATGCGCTTCGCGTTCAGAAGCGTGGCAATGCCCATAGTGACGCCGTGTGTGGGGGTATCATCGAGAGAGCCAAAGTCTTCGCTCGCGTTCTTGCGCGTAACGTCAGCAAGCTTCATTGTAAAGGTGCCGCTGCCGAAATCCGCTCCAGGCTCGCAGAAGGCGACGTGCCCGCGCTCGCCGATACCGAGCAGAACAAGGTCCAGTCCCCCGGCCTCGCGGATGGCGGCGTCATAGTCTTCACCCTCCGCCGGAACGTGTACTGCGGAAAACGGCGTTTTTTCATACAGCGCAGCGCGAAGCTTCGCGTTCTGAGAGAACGCACCGTCAGCGGCATCGCCGATATATTCGCAGGCATTGAAGCCCTGCGCCGCAGAAAAGTCCGCGCCGGACGAAGCGATCGCCTCGAGCGCACCGGCAGGGACGTCCACCGATGTGAAGCCAAAGGCGGCCTTCGGATTCTTTTCCACTGCGGCAGCAAACTCCGCCGCAATTTTCTCAAACAGTTCCTGCTGGGTTCCAATGATCTTGCGCATCAGATTTCCACCTCTCCGTCAAAGACAAATTCCGCGGGGCCGGTCATATAGATGAGATCTGTTTCGCGATCCCACTCAATGTGCAGCGTGCCGCCCCGCAGGCGCACATCTGCCTCATTGTCACACAATCCCAACCGCGCCGTGACCGCAAGCACCGCGCTCGCGCCGGTGCCGCAGGCAAAGGTCTCGCCGCTGCCCCGCTCCCAAACGCGCATATTCAGCGTTTTCCGGTCAATGATCTGAACAAACTCGGCGTTGGCCCTGTCCGGGAACACCTCGTGGTTTTCAAACGCGGGACCGATGCGTTCAAAGTCAAGCGCATAGGGATCATCCACATAAGTGACGACATGGGGATTGCCGACACTCACGGCAGAGACCGTCCATTGTTCACCGAGTACTTCGATCTCCTGCTGCAGGAAGGTCTCTCCCCCGCCGCGAACAGGCACTGCCTCCGGCCGGAAGTCCGGCGCTCCCATGCACACGCGGACAGAGCGAACCGCGCCGTCATGTACATCGAGCCAGAGTGTTTTCACGCCGGTCTGCGTGGAGACGGTGATGACGTCTTTATCCGTGAGTCCGCGGTCACGCACATACTTGCCGACGCAGCGGATCGCATTGCCGCACATGCCGGAGCGCGACCCGTCGGCATTATACATGTCCATATCAAAGTCCGCCGTGTCGGACGGGCTGATGAGCACAAGCCCATCGCCGCCGATGCCGAAATGGCGGTCAGACAGGCGGATGGAAGTCTTGCCGGGCTCAGATACGGTTTCTTCAAAGCAATTGACATAGATATAGTCATTGCCGCAGCCGTGCATTTTTGTAAACTTCATGGATACCTCCGATGAATTCCGGAAAACCTATTCCGGAAGGGATGTGGTCTCATGCTGGAAGCACTGTGGCGCACCGCAGTCGTCTATGCGCTGCTGCTGATTGCCATGCGTTTGCTGGGAAAACGGCAGCTGGGCGAGCTGGAGCTCTCAGAGTTGGTGGTCACCGTGCTGGTGGCGGACATCTCCGTGCGTCCGATTCTGGAGGCGGAGCTGCCGCTCTGGGAGAGTCTCACTCCGTTGGCAGTTCTGTTCGGGTTTGAATACGCGATCTCCGTCTTGAGTCTCAAAAGCGTCTTTCTCCGGACCGCGCTCTTCGGAAAGCCAAGCGTCCTGATTCGAAATGGGCAGGTCGATCAGGCGGAAATGCGCCGCAACCGCTTCACGCTCGACGAGCTGATGCAGGAGCTGCGAAATCAGGGCGTACAGGACCCGGGTACCGTGGCATACGCCGTGCTGGAGACGAGCGGCACGCTCAATCTTCTGCTCAAAGCCGAAGAGCAGCCCGTAACGCCGAAGCAGCTGGGTCTCAAAATCCCGGAGCCGGGATACTACACCATTCTCATCAACGACGGGCGCACGCTCTCAGAAAATCTGCGCCGGATGGGAAAAGATGAGCGCTGGCTGGAGAAGGCCGTGAAGGCACATGGCGCAAACGACGCCCGAGACGTCTATCTGTTTCTGATGAACGACGCGGGCGACGTGTGTTTTGAAAAAAAGGATTAGGATCGATTGTTCAGAAGCTTCGTAAGCTCCTGCATAAAGGTATCGATGTCCTTGAACTGCCGGTAAACCGAGGCAAAGCGCACATAGGCAACCTCGTCCACATTCTTCAGACGGCTCATGACCATCTCGCCCACCTCTTCAGTGGTGACCTCGCGGTCAAGAGCACCCTGCAGATCCTGCTCAATTTCATCGGCAATCTGCTCCAGCACCGGCAGCGGAATCTTCCGCTTGTCGCAGGCACGAACCATGCCGTTAATGAGCTTGGTTTTGTCGAAGGTCTGGCGGGTACCGTCCCGCTTGATAACCACAAGAGGCAGACTCTCTATGGTCTCATACGTGGTAAAGCGCTTGTGGCATGCCAGACACTCCCGGCGGCGGCGGATGCTGGTGCTCTCGTCTGCCGGACGGGAATCAATGACCTTGCTCTCTAAGAAACCGCAAAACGGGCATTTCATGAAAATCTTACCTCCCGAAGTCACATTATGTAAATCATGAGAGCATTATAACACAGGAATGTCGCCAATGCACGAAAAAAATTCGGTTTCCATAAAATTTTAAGAAAAAAGTGGTAATGTGTGGTATAATACCTGTATCTGACCGCAAGGAGGCATGAAACCATGCAGTTTCCATCCGCTGATAAAGTCGCCTGGGCCGACTGGCCAAGGCAGGAAATCTTCAACTTCTTCTCCGGAATGCCCGATCCCTTTTTTTCCGTGACCTTTACGTTGGATGTGACGAATGTAAAGGTATTTACGAAAGAGAACGGTCTTTCCTTTTACTACGCCATGGTATGGCTGTGCAGCAAAGCGCTGGATCAGGTTGACGCGGTTCACTATACTCTGCGCGGCGGTGAGCTCTACCGATTGGAAACGCGCTGGCCCAGCTTCACAGATCTCAAGCCCGGCAAAGAGCAGTTTCACATCGTAACCATGCCGGCAGGCGACGAGATCAAAACGTTCTGCCGGGATGCAAAGGAAAAGAGTATGGCGCAGGAGAACTTTATCAACATGGATGTCGAGGGTGACTTTCTCTGGTTCTGCTCCTGCCTGCCGTGGCTGCCGCTCACCGCGCTGAAAAACGAGGGCACCAGCAACAAGGATGACGCCATCCCCCGCCTCGCCTGGGGAAAGTATACGGAGGAAAACGGCAGATATACGCTGGGGCTCTCTTTTGAAGCCAATCACCGGTTCATTGACGGGCTGCACGTGGGACAGTTTTATCAGGCGCTCTGTAAATTGATTGACAATTTGGTGTAAAATCGTCGATTTATCTTGCATGTTTTTTCCTGCCGTGATATAGTGGAATCAACCAAAATAAAGAATTGGAGGGAAACCCTATGGGCAAATTTGCAGTCAAAACCGTGAAGACCGGCATCAAGTTCAATCTGAAAGCCAACAACGGTGAGATTATCGCCACCTCGGAGATTTACAACTCCAAGGCCGCCTGCCTGAATGGCATTGAGAGCGTGCGCAAGAACGCTCCCATCGCCCCCATTGAGGATCAGACGGTGGAAGGCTTCGCCGTGGAGAAGAACCCCAAGTTCGAAATGTATGTCGACAAGGCGGGCGAATATCGCTTCCGCCTGAAAGCGCGCAACGGAGAAATCATTGCCGTCGGCGAGGGCTACAAGGCCAAAGCAAGCTGCAAAAACGGCATTGAATCCATCAAGAAAAACGCCCCTGACGCGGAGATCGTCGAAGAGGAATAACCCGCAGAGATATGAAAAGCTCCCGGATCATTGATCCGGGAGCTTTTCACTTTGACAGGGAGTCTGCGCGAGGAGATGACCAGAACCACCAAAGCCGTTTCCGCGCAGCGCAGGCTCCCCTTTTCTCACTGCAGATTGAGACGTTTGGAAAGCATGAAATGCGTAATCACATAATACACCGCAGCAACAGCAGCATTAAACGCAGTGGTGCGCCAGAGCAGCGCATTCGCCACGGTATAGGCCGCATCCTGCTCGATCAGCGACTCCAGCGAGCCTGCAACGGAGGTGAGCGTGCCGGAAAGGACAAAAGAGCTGAGAATCTGAACCACAATGTAAAACACAAAGAAGAACACCACGGTCATGAGCGTTTTGTGGCTGCGGAAGCTCTGACCGACCGACATGGCGGCGTAGAACATGAGGCACAGATTCACGCCCGTGACCAGAACGCTGCAGATCACACCGAGGAGCATGCTGCGCTGCTGCGCATCGCTGAAGCCGGACAGGTTGATGCTCGTAAAAATGTCCAGCATGTCGTTTTTATACGATACCAGCATCGCGCAGAGGCTCACCACAACTGCAGAGCAGAAAAACCACACAATGGCAACAATGAGCTTCGACCAGATGAGCTCGCCCGTGGTCACAGGAAGCGTGAACATGAGGTATCCTTCATCAGACATAAGGTTTCTCTTAAACCGCCAGATCATGAGCACAAAGCTCACGACCACGACGGCAAGCATCGCAAGCACAAAGAGGATAGACATGAGCTGCGTGAAGAAATAGAGGAAACCTCCGTCCACGCGGCCGCTCTGCAGCGCCGGTCCGAGACGGCTCAGCAGTGCAAGAAGCGCTGCCGCCACATACACCGGCAGCATCAGCCGGGCCGTTGCCCGGAAATCTTGTTTCAACAGCTTCAGGAACATCTGAACACCTCCCGGAACAGAGCATCCACACTCTTGCCCTCCTGGGCGCGGATTTCATCCACCGTCTTATGGAGAAGAATGTGGCCGTATTGCAGGAAAATCACATCGTCCAGCACGTTTTCCACATCAGAGATCAGGTGCGTAGAAATGATAACAGCAGCCTCGGGGTCATAGTTGCTGATGATCGTATGCAGAATATAGTCCCGCGTCGCAGGGTCCACGCCGCCGATTGGCTCATCGAGCAGATAGAGCTTCGCGCGGCGGCTCATGACCAGAATGAGCTGCACCTTCTCTCGCATGCCCTTGGACATTTCCTTGATGTGCATCTTCGGTGTGATGTTCATATGCTGCAGCATATCGAGCGCGCGGGCGCGGTCAAAGTCTGCGTAAAAGTCCTCGAACATGCCGATCAGCTGATCTACACGCATCCAATCGCTGAAATATGGGCGCTCCGGCAGATAGGAGACGATGTTCTTTGTTGCCTTGGATGGTTTCTTTCCGTCAATGAGAATCTCACCGCTGTCGGGCTGCAGGAGCCCGTTTGCGAGCTTGATGAGCGTGGTTTTGCCGCTGCCGTTCGGGCCCAGCAGTCCCACAATGCCTCCGGGCTGAATCTGGAGATCAATATGATCGAGGGCAGGCTGCGCGCTGTAGCGCTTGGTCAGCTGCCGACACTCTAAAATTGCCATGGCTTATTCTCCCTTCTCTGATTTCCCGCTGCTGCTGAGCATCTGCAGCGCCTCATTCTGGTCAAACCCGAGTCGGCGCATGGTCACCCAGAAGGTCTGGATGGCAGCAGACGCCAGATGGCGCTTTGCTGCCTCCACGAGGCTGGCCTCGGATGTGACATTTCTGCCGGATGTGCGCTGCGTGAGCACAAGGCCCTCGCGCTCCAGCTCAGCAAACGCGCGCTGCATGGTATTCGGATTGACCCCGGCGTCTGCCGCCAGTTCCCGGACAGAGGGCAGCTTGGCGCCAAGCGGAAATTCCCCGGAAATGATCGCCAGCTTGATATGCTCCACCAGCTGGGAATAGACCGGCGCGTCGCTGCGGATGTTCCACCGCATGGGCGATCCCTCCTTTTTTGTCTTTTTGTATTAGGCAATTAATACAATAGCACAGTAATACAATCTTGTCAAGAGGCACAAAAAACAGCCATGAAAACATGGCTGTTTTATAAATCAATTTTTGATTAATCCGCATTCAGCGTCACATTCAGAAGCACCGGGTTGTGGTCTGAATAGAGGAATCCGGCGTCCTGTGTCTCCACGCTGTCCAGACGGACATTGGGCGAGAGGATGAATCCGTCGATCACATAATACTGTGTGGCAGGATTCCCGGGATCATAGGGCATGTTCAGCAGGCGGCAGGACGGCACAGAGGTATCATAGGCAAACTGCCAGCCCTCACCGGGGAGATCGGAATCATCCAGCGTGCCGGGCGCCCAGTAGTTTGCGTCCACCATGGGATAGATATTCAGACCGCCGGGGAACGTCTGGTTAAAGTCGCCGCCCGCGATGACATAGTTCCCTGCCTCATATTCCTTCGCAAGCAGCTCGGTGAGCGCCTTGGTCTGGGCAATCTTTCCCTCGCCGTCATCATAGGCCTCAAGGTGCAGATTCACCAGCACCAGCTCCTTCTCAGAATCCGCGAGCGGGATGCGCGTGACGAGCAGACAGCGCTTGAGATTCGCCGTGGAGATTGGCCACGAGAAGGGACTCGGCAGCGCTACACGCTCAGCGCCGCTGAGTTCCTGCGCCGTGCTCAGCGTGAACAGACCGCTGGACACCTTGCCGAGCGGAGGCCACGGGAACGGCACAAAGGCACATTTATAGTTTTTGGCATAGGCATTGATCAGCCCGGTCGCATCTGCGATCGCATCCGTCTCCAAAACGCCGTAGCTGCGCGTGGAACCGGAGTCCACCTCCTGCAGGATGCTGAAGTCCGCGTCCAAGGACTGAATTTGAGAAACAATACCGTCGAGATTCTTTTCCACCACGGCCTTACTCTCCGGACGAGTCTGCTCACCGCCGTCCATGAAGAAATCCGACTCCTGGCCGAGTGAGCCATAGCCGATGTTCCAGCTGGCAACCGTGATGGTATCTCCGTCAGAGAAGCTGCGGCTGCTCTCGGAGCGGTCCGCCATGAGATTCACATCCGCGCCTTCCGTATCCGGATTGAGCTGTGTGATCGTGAGGAAGGCGAAGAACGCCGCAATCAGAAGCACCAGCACCATAAGAAAGATTCCAATTCCTTTGAGAACTTTCAAGGCAGTACACCTCTTTTTCATTTTGATAGAAGAAGTATACCACACATGCCGTCAAATGGAAAGACTCAGCGGTTGAGAAAATACACACCGAGATTGAGATAGCCTGCGAAAAGCAGCCAGAGAATATAGGGGATCTGGAGCTTTGCTGCGGTGGAACTGTGTTTTTCAAACTCGGAGACCATCTCCCCCACCAGCACCAGCAAAAGCAGCAGCCAGAAAAAAGCGAGCAGCCGGATCTTCCAGACAAAGAACAGCAGCGGCCAGATGAAATTTACGAGCAGCTGTGCGCTCCAAAACGCAACCGCACGGCGCCGATTCTCTCCCTCGCTCACGCGCCAGACCATGCCCATGCCGACTCCCATGAGCAGATAAAGAATCGACCATGCAACCGGAAAAATCCATCCAGGCGGCGAAAGGGGCGGCTGACGAAGAGCGGAAAACGCCTCCATTTCTCCCTGTGTGAGCAGCGCGGACAGGCCGCCCACGGCAAGTGCCGCGGCAGAGAAACCGAAATACGGTCGAATTTTCGTCCACATCAATCATTCACCTCAGAATCATATTTGCCAAGATACCAAAGTTTATGCGTCTTCGCGGCCAAAAATCACGCAATTCTCCAAAAATCCCGCGGCGGCTTGCTTTTCGCGCGCAAAACAGTTAGAATGTCTTTGGATTTTTACCATTTAACCCAAAGAATTAAACGGAGATGATTCCATTGCATTACGACATTCTGAAGCACGAGGATCCGGAGCTTTTCGCCAGCATGGAGCGGGAGCTCGAGCGCCAGCGCAATCACATCGAGCTGATTGCCTCTGAGAACTTTACCAGCCGCGCAGTGATGGAGGCCATGGGCAGCCATCTGACGAACAAATACGCCGAGGGATACCCCGGCGCGCGGTATTACGGCGGCTGCGACTTCGTCGACGAGGTGGAGCGCATTGCCATCCAGCGCGCGAAGGATCTCTTCGGCGCGGAGCATGTGAACGTGCAGCCGCACTCCGGCGCACAGGCAAACATTGCCGTTTACGCGGCGCTGCTTCAGCCGGGCGATAAGATTCTCGGCATGGATCTCGCGCACGGCGGTCATCTGACGCACGGCAGCAAGGCGAGCGTGTCCGGCCGCTACTACGAGCCGCACTACTATGGTGTGAGCAAGGAGACCGAGACCATCGATTACGATGAGGTTGCCCGCATTGCAGACGAAGTGAAGCCCAAGCTGATTGTGGCAGGCGCAAGCGCCTATCCCCGTCTGATTGATTTCAAAAAATTCCGCGAAATTGCGGATGCCTGCGGCGCATATTTGATGGTGGATATGGCGCATATCGGCGGTCTGGTTGCCGGCGGCGTGCACCCCTCCCCTGTCCCCTATGCCGACGTCGTGACCAGCACGACGCACAAGACGCTGCGCGGCCCGCGCGGCGCGGTCATCCTCTGCAAGGAGGAGCTTGCAAAGAAAATCGACAGCGGCGTGTTCCCGCGCACGCAGGGCGGTCCGCTCATGCACATCATCGCGGCGAAGGCCGTTTGCTTCCGCGAGGCGGCAGAGCCGAAGTTCCAGGCCGATCAGGTACAGGTCGTGAAAAACGCGCAGGTTCTCGCGCAGACGCTGGTCGACGCCGGTGTGCGTCTTGTCTCCGGCGGAACGGACAACCACCTGATGCTCGTGGATGTAAACAGCCGCGGCCGTACGGGTCGGGAGATTCAGGAGCTGCTGGACATGGCGAACATCACCGCCAACAAGAACGCCATTCCGTTTGATACGCTTCCCGTGAAGGAGACCAGCGGCGTGCGTTTGGGTACGCCTGCGAGCACGGCCCGCGGAATGAAGGAAGACGCCATGGTGCAGATCGGCAACGGCATCGTTCGCCTGATCAACGAGGGCGAGAGCGCAGTGCCGGAAGTGAAAGAGATGGTTCTCAATCTCTGCGAGCAATATCCGCTGTATCCGGAAGCATAACTGTACAAGCGACAGAAAGCCCGGAAGCAGATCCGATTCAGGATCTGCTAAGTCGGATCGTAGCCATGTCGTTCTGTGAGCCAAGGAGTTGGGTCTAGTCATTGTCTTCCTAAGACCGCTTGGCCTCCGACTTAAGAGATGGTTCTCAATCTCTGCGAGCAATATCCGCTGTATCCGGAAGCATAACTGTACAAGCGACAGAAAGCCCGGAAGCAGATCCGATTCAGGATCTGCT
>JAZQDI010000016.1:0-42852 GCA_045546715.1 Oscillospiraceae bacterium
TCTGCTCGCAGATGGCGACCTTGTAGCCCTTGGCGATGAGTCTGCCGATATAGGCCTCCGCCGCGTGGTACGGCACGCCGCACATCGGCGAGCGGTCCTCCGGGTTTTCCACGTTGCGGTCGCGCGTCGTGAGCGTGAGATCGAGCTCCTTCGCCGCTGTGCGCGCGTCGTCGTCAAACATCTCATAGAAATCCCCCAGGCGGAAGAAGAGCAGACAGTCGGTGTGCTGCTGCTTGATTTCATAATACTGCCGCTTCATGGGGGTCATTTCAGCCATGTTTATTTCTCCTTTGGTCTGAATTGTAACTGTATGGGCGGCCTGCGGCCGCCCGCGGGCGATCTTTGATCGCCCCTGCAGTTCTGATTGGGATTCAGCAGAGCGTTCCGTATAATGCCCAGGTGTTGCTGTCGGTAATGTTCACTTCCGCGAATGTGCCCACGAGCTCCTCCGGGCCCTTCAGGTGCACGAGTCTGCCGCCGCGGGTTCTGGCGGTGAGATTCCACTCGCCGCGGCCGTCCGCGCCGTCGATCAGGACGCGCTGGGTTGTGCCCTCATAGGCCTTGTGCTTTTCAGCGGAAATGGTGTTCGCGAGATCGAGCAGACGGTCGAACCAGACCTGCTTTTCCGCGCGGGTGTAGGGATCGGGCAGCTTCGCCGCCGGCGTGCCGACGCGCGGGGAATAGATGAAGGTGAACATGGCGTCATACCGCACGGCGTCCACCAGCGTGAGCGTCTCTTCAAATTCCTCCGGCGTCTCGCCCGGGAAGCCCACGATGATGTCTGTCGTGAGCACGAGATCGGGCATATACTGCCGCGCGAGCGCCACCTGATCGAGGTATTTTTCTCTTGTGTAGCTCCGGTTCATGGCCTTGAGGACTCGGCTCGAGCCGGACTGCACCGGCAGATGCAGATGGTGGGCGCACTTTTCGCACTCGGCCATGGTTTTGAAGAGCTTCTCCGTCGCATCCTTGGGGTGGCTCGTCATAAACCGGAGCACGAAGTCGCCCGGGATGTCGTTGATCATGCGCAGCAGATCAGAGAAATCGACGTCCCCATCGAGATCCCTGCCGTAGCTGTTCACGTTCTGGCCCAGCACGGTGATGTCTTTATACCCGGCGGCGACGAGCGCCTTCGCCTCGGCGACGATATCCTCCGGTTTTCGGCTGCGCTCGCGGCCGCGCACATAGGGCACGATGCAGTAGGTGCAGAAGTTGTTGCAGCCATACATGATCGAGAGCCACGCCTTCACACTGCCGTCGCGCTGCAGGGGGATGCCCTCTGCCACGGCGCCGTCCTTCGGCGCAATCTCAAAGACGCGGCGGTGCTGCGTCACGACGGTCTCCAGCAGCTCCGGAAAGCGCCAGAGCTCGTGCGGCCCGAATACGAGATCGACAATGCGGTAGGATTTTTTCAGCTTGTCGGCCATGTGCGCCTGCTGCGCCATGCAGCCGCAGACGGCGATGATCTGACTGGGATTCTTCGCCTTGGTGTGGTTCAGCGCGCCCACATTTCCGAGCACGCGCTGCTCGGCGTGCTCGCGCACGGCGCAGGTGTTGAAGATCACGAGATCCGCCTCGTTTTCGTCCTGCGTAAAGCCGAAGCCCATCGCCTCGAGATAGCCGCGGAGCTTTTCACTGTCGGCCTCGTTCTGCTGGCAGCCGTAGGTATCCACCAGCGCGAGCGGGCGCAGGTCCTGCGCCGCGTAATATGCGCGCATCCGCTCGCAGACGGCCAGCTGCTCGGTGATCTGGTCGGGAGCGATTTCGGTTCTTTTGTATGCCATGTTGCGTCAGTCCTTGAAAAATTGATGTACAGAACATATTAACATTTCCGGGTGGATTTTTCAATGGAATTCCTTTATAATGAGCGCAGAACCATCATCGAATTAGGAATGAGGAATTAGGAATTAGGAATGTACGTTACTGCCATTCCTCATTCCTCATTCCTAATTCCTCATTTTCAACGGAGTGGAACCATATGCCAGACATTCAAATCTTATCCCCTCACGTTGCCGATCTGATTGCAGCGGGCGAGGTTGTGGAGCGGCCGGCTTCCGTCGTGAAGGAGCTGGTGGAAAACGCCTTCGACGCCGGCGCGAAAAATGTGACTGTGGAGATTCGCGGCGGCGGCATGACATATCTGCGTGTGACGGACGACGGCTGCGGCATGACGCCGGAGGACGCCGGCGTCGCCTTCCTGCGCCACGCGACGAGCAAGCTGCGCGACGCGCGCGGGCTTGAGAGCATCGGCACGCTCGGCTTTCGCGGTGAAGCGCTCGCGGCCATCTCCGCTGTGAGCCATGTGGAGCTCACCACACGTCGGCGCGGCGCGCCGGGCGGCACGAGAGTGACGCTCTCCGCCGGGGACATCGAAGACATGTATGAGACCGGCTGCCCCGAGGGCACGACTATGATCATCCGGGATCTGTTTTATAACACACCTGCCCGACTGAAATTCATGAAATCCGACCGCGCCGAGGGCAGCGCCTGCGTACAGGCGGCCTTTCGCTGCGCGCTTGGCCGCCCGGATGTGTCCGTCCGTTGCATCCGGGACGGAGAGGAGCAGTTTTTCTCCCCCGGCGACAGCCGGCAGGAATCCTGCGTATACAGTCTTCTGGGACGGGAGCAGGCGGTGCGTATGCTCGCCTGCGCGGGCGAAAACGAGGGTGTGCGCGTCTCGGGTTTTGTGTCCTCTCCCGGCGCGGGGCGCGGAAACCGTGCCGCGCAGTATTTCTTCTGCAACGGCCGCGTCATCAAGTCGCTCGCGCTGCAGTCTGCGCTGGAGCAGGCGTATAAGAATACGCTGCTCGTCGGCAAGTTTCCGGCCTGCGTGCTCTATCTGGAGCTCAGCTGCGCGGCGGTGGACGTGAATGTTCATCCCGCAAAAACCGAGGTGAAGTTCACGCAGGAGAAGACCGTGTTTGACGCGGTGTATTACGCCGTGCGCTCCGCGCTTGAGCGCGAGAGCCCGACAGCGGAGGTGCGTCTCAGCCCCGGCACGCAGAAAAAGGCCGAGCCGAAGCAGGACTTCTACCAGACCATGACGGCGGCGGAATTTCGCAGCCGCGAGACGGCGAAGCCCAAGAGCGAGCCGCAGTATGCCCCGCCCACGCCCTACAAGGCGCCCGGTATCTCCACGCGCACGACGCTGCGCTCTCCCACCGTCGCCCCGGCGAGACCGGTGACGCCGCCTCCGCCGCCGAAGCCGAAGGCCGATCCCATGGCGGTCTATGCTCCGCCCGCGCCGAAGAAGCCCGCGCCACGCCCGGAGCCGGTGACGGTACAGACTGCGCTGGAGTCCTTCGCCGAGACGGTGCCTGCTGCCGCGCCGGAGGCCCCGGCGAAGTTCATCGGCGAGGCGATGGATACCTTCATTCTCGTGGAAAAGGGCGAGACGCTGCTGATTATTGACAAGCACGCGGCTCACGAACGCATCAATTTCGACCGGCTGCAGAAAAGCCGCGAACCGCTCATGAGCCAGACGCTGCTCACGCCGGTGCCGTTTTCGCCCGGCGGAGAGGGCGCGGAGCTTCTGCGCGCGCACGGTGAGGCGCTCGAAGAGATGGGGTTTGAAATTGAACCGCTCAGTGGGGACGATTTCATGATCCGCGCCGTACCCGCGCTCATGCAGGAGCAGGACGCCGCGGCGGCGCTCGAGGAGATCTGCCGCGATCTGGCTCACGGCGGCGCGCTCGACCCGCGCGCGGCGCGCGACGAGATTCTCAAGACCGTCTCCTGCAAGGCGGCAATCAAGGCCGGATGGAAGACCGCGCCCGAGGAGCTTTTGAAGCTCGCGGAGGCTGTGCTCTCCGGCGAGGTGAAATATTGTCCCCACGGCCGCCCCGTCGCCGTGACGCTCACAAGAAAAGAGTTGGACAAGCAGTTTTTAAGAATCGTATAAAAAGCAGAGACCCTGCCGGGCCGCTTTGCCCGACAGGGTCTTTTTCATTTTCGCTACAGCTCCGGTCCCAGCTTTGAGAGCACCTCGGTGAAGTAGTCCGGCAGGGGACAGGTGAGAGACATTTCCTCCCCGGTGCGGGGATGGACAAAATGCAGCTCCCGCGCGTGCAGGCACTGACCGGCGAGCCCCTTTTCCGGCTTTTTGTGGCCGTAGACGAGATCGCCTACGATCGGGTGACCGATGTGCGCCATGTGCACGCGGATCTGGTGGGTGCGCCCGGTCTCCAGCCTGCAGCGGATGTGCGCAAAGCCGCTGTAGCGCGCGATGACCTCCCAGTGGGTCACGGCCTCACGGCTGTTTTTCTGCGTTACGGCCATGCGCTTGCGGTCGGTCGGGTGGCGGCCGATCGGCGCTGACACTGTGCCCGCGTCGTCCCGGAAGCTCCCGTGCACGACCGCCTCATAGGTGCGGCCGAGCGTGCGGTCAGACAGCTGCGCCGAGAGCGCGAGATGGGCAAAATCGTTTTTTGCCGCAATCAGGAGACCCGAGGTGTCCATATCGATGCGGTGGACGATGCCGGGCCTCTTTTCTCCGCCGACGCCTGAGAGCGAGTCGCCGCAGTGGTGCAGCAGGGCGTTGACGAGCGTGCCGTCCGGATGACCCGGCGCGGGGTGCACGACCATGCCGCGCGGCTTGTTCACCACAATGAGATCGTCGTCCTCATACACGACGTCGAGCGGAATGTCCTGCGCAGTCAGATCCACGGCCTCCGCCTCCGGGAGCGTGATCTCAAAGACGTCTCCCGCCGTGGTTTTATAGTTTTTCTTCACTGCAATCCCGCGAAGACACACGGCGCCCTGTTCGAGCAGCCGCTGGGCGGCGCTGCGCGTGAGCCCCTCCACAGAGCGGGCAAGGAGAGCGTCGATTCGCTCGGCGCTCTCCTGTGCTGTAATGATAATCTTCGTATCCATCAGTCCTGAAACTCCGCGAGAATGTCTTCCAGAGAAAAGCTCTCGCTCGTCGGCTTCGGCCGCTGCACGGTGGGCTTCACGTCAGAGGGCTTCGGCTCGGGCACGGGCTCCGGCCGCTTTGCAGCCTCGGCCTTCGCCTTTGCTTCCCGATCCAGCTCCTGCACGGCCTTGTCCCACGCGGCGAAGGGGTCGCCCTCGCTCTGCGCTTTCGTCTCTGCCGCAGGCTTGGGCGGCACGGCGGGCTTCACGGCCATCGGTTTTTTCGGCGCCTTGTTTGCATCGCTCTTCGGATTCATCTCCACGCGCTGCGTGGGCTCCTCGGATACGGCGGTCTGAGCAGGCTTTGCCTCGGCGCTCTTGTGCTGGCGAACCTTGATGGTCTCGGCATCGGGACGCACGGACGCAGCAGCCTTGCGCTGCTCGCGCTTTTTTTCTGGTCCGGTTTCCGCCGCCGGCTCCTTGTAGAGCAGAACGTGCAGGAAAAAGCCGATCGCACCGACGACAATGCAGATATCCGCGAGATTGAACACCGGGAAGCTCGGCCAGAACTGGAACGCGAGCATGTCCACCACATAGCCGCTGAGCATACGGTCGAGGCAGTTGCCAAGCGCGCCGGCCAGCAGCAGAATGGCCATCCAGCGGCCAAACGCGCCGCGCACCCATTCCCGGCGCACCGCCGCAATGATGATGACGGTGAACACCAGCGCCAGAATGATGAAAATCCAGCGGGGTGCGCCGGAGAGCAGACTGAAGGCTGCGCCGTTGTTGTGGATGTTGCGCAGCTCCAGCACGCCGGGCAGCAGGGCGCGAACGCCCTCGTCCAGCGGGATGCTCAGAGTGACCCAGTATTTCAGTCCCTGATCGGCAATGAGGATCAGGATGACCGCAATGGCAAATAACATATCTTTGTACTTCCTTCTGTGGAATCCGATAGGCAATAAGCCTCGCAGAGTTCCGCCGTCGGAGCGGCGGAAGAAATCAGATCATTTTTGTGCCCAAATCTTCGTTTGGGTGCAAAAAAACTTCTCGCGGAAAAGGCCGCGCTGTTATCGCGAATGCTGGTTCGCAGCCCAGCGCGGCCTTTGGAGTGCAATCTTTTTCAACTGGAAGCGCATCAGCGCTTTCAGTTGAGGGAGGCGACAACCTTTGCGCAGCGCGGGCAGAGACCGGTCTCAGCCTGCGGCTGATCGGTGATCGTCCAGCAGCGCGGGCACTTGGTGCCTTCGGCTTCCTTGACGGAGATCGTGACGCCCGGGTTGCCGGCGCCCTGCGCGACGACGGCGTCCTCCACGGGCACATCGCCGATGATGCACTTGGACACGATGAGAAGCTCGGCGAGATTCATGCTCTCGGCCACGGCCTTCACATCGGCGGCGGAATCGTCAAACTTCAGCGTGACGGAGGCCTCGAGCGCCTTGCCGATGCGCTTGTCGGCGCGGGCCTTTTCGAGCACGGCGTTCACATCGTCGCGCAGGGAGATCATCTGATCCCATTTGGCCATGGCGTCCTCGTCGAGGGCGTAGTCCGCGAAGGGCTTGTTCATGTCGTTGAGCACGACGTTGCGAACGTCATCGTCCGCCTTGTGGGGCATGGCCTGCCAGATCTCGTCGCAGGTGAAAGCGAGGATCGGGGCGAAGACCTTGGTCATTGTGTCGAGAATCAGGAACAGAGCGGTCTGGGCGCTGCGGCGCTCCAGGCTGTTCTTGCCGTCGCAGTAGAGACGGTCCTTGATGATGTCCAGATAGAAGCTGGAGAGCTCCACGACGCAGAAATCGTTGATTGCATGGCTCACGACGTGGAATTCATATTCATTGTAGGCATTGGCGCACTTTTCGATCAGCGCATTCAGCTTTGTGATGGCCCAGCGGTCAAGCTCGAGCATGTCCGCGGGGGCGACCATGTCGGTGTTGGGATCGAAGCCGTTGAGGTTGCCGAGGCAGTAGCGCGCGGTGTTGCGGAACTTGAGATAGTTCTGGCTCAGCTGCTTGAAGATGTCCTTCGAGCAGCGCACGTCCACATGGTAGTCAGCGGAGCCTGCCCACAGACGCAGCAGATCCGCGCCGAACTCGTTGATGATCTCGCTGGGGTCCATGCCGTTGCCGAGGGATTTGTGCATGGCCTTGCCTTCGCCGTCGACGGTCCAGCCGTGCGTCAGGCACTCCTGATACGGCGCGCCGCCGTAGCTCGCGCCGACTGCGCACAGCAGGGAGCTCTGGAACCAGCCGCGATACTGGTCGCCGCCCTCGATGTACATGGTGCTCGGCCAGAAGCCCTGATCGCGCTTCATGGCGGCGATATGAGTGGAGCCGGAGTCGAACCAGCCGTCAAGCGTGTCAGTCTCCTGCGTGAAGTGCTTGCCGCCGCAGTGCGGGCAGGTAAAGCCCTCGGGCAGGATCTCAGCCGCCGTGCGGTCAAACCAGGCGTTGGAGCCCTCTTTCTCGAAGAGCTTGGCAACGGCCTCGATGCTCTCTTCGGTGCAGACGGGCTTCTTGCAGTCGTCGCAGTAGAACACCGGGATCGGCAGACCCCAGCGGCGCTGGCGGGAGATGCACCAGTCGGCGCGCTCGCGAACCATGGCGCCCAGACGCTCCTTGCCCCATGCGGGCAGCCAGCGGACAGCCTCGCAGGCCTCCACGGCCTCTTCCTTGAAGCCCTCGACGGAGCAGAACCACTGCGGGGTGGCGCGGAAGAGGATGGGCTTCTTGCAGCGCCAGCAGTGCGGATAGGAGTGCACCACGTCCAGCGCGGCGAAGAGGGTGCCGTTGTCCTTCATATCCTGCAGGATCACGGGGTTGGAGTCATCGACGAACATGCCGGCGTACTTTCCGGCGTATTCGGTGTGGCAGCCCTGGTCGTCAACGGGGACGATCACAGGCAGCTTATAGCGCATGCCGCAGAGATAGTCCACCATGCCGAAGCCGGGCGCGGTGTGCACGAGACCGGTGCCGTCCTCGGTGGTGACCTCGTCATCAAGCATGAGAAGACTGGTCTTGTCCATGAAGGGGTGCTTTGCGAGCATGTACTCGAGATCGGTGCCCACGCAGGTGTACACGGTCTTATACTTTTCCACGCCGCCGAGCTCCATCAGATGGTCGATCAGATCGGAGGCGACGATGAGAATCTCGCTGCCGGTATCCACGAAGGAATATTCGATGCTCGGGCCGACCATGATGCCGAGGTTGCCGGGCAGCGTCCAGATGGTGGTGGTCCAGATCAGGAAGGAGACGGGCTTGCCGAAGTTCGGCAGCTTGCCGAGATCGTCGTGCATCGGGAAGCGCACATAGGCCGTGGTGCAGGGGTCGTCGTGATACTCAATCTCCGCCTCGGCGAGTGCGGTCTCGTCGTGCACGCACCAGTAGACGGGCTTGAGGCCCTTGTAAATGTGACCGTTGCGGTACATGCGGCCGAACACGCGAACCTCCTCGGACTCAAAGCCGGGGTCCATCGTGCGGTAGGGGTGCTCCCAGTCGGCCACGACGCCCATGCGCTTGAAGCCCGCCATCTGGCGCTGAATGTAGTGCTCGGCGTAGTCGCGGCAGGCGCTGCGGAAGTCCGCAATGCTCATGTCCTTGTGGTTGAGGCGCTGCTCCTTGATGATGGCGCTCTCGATGGGCATGCCGTGGTTGTCCCAGCCGGGGATGTAGGGCACCTGATAGCCGCGCATCATGTAGCTGCGGTTGATGAAGTCCTTCAGCGCCTTGTTCAGCGCGTGACCCATGTGAATATCGCCGTTGGAGAAGGGAGGGCCGTCATGCAGGTTGAAGCGCGGCTTGCCCTCGCTCTTTTTCAGAGCCTCGTTATAAATATCGTCCGCTTCCCACTTCTTGAGCATGTCGGGCTCGCGCTTGGGCAGACCCGCGCGCATGGGAAAGTCGGTTTTCGGCAGATTGATGGTGGCGTTATAGTCCTTGGACATAGGGGGTTAAACTCCTTCCGTTTTTTCTTCTCTCCTGAAAAAATGAAATACCCAGGGCGGAAGGCTCTTCCGCCCTGATGGTGTTTTTGAATTAGTTGCCGGTGATGTGGAACATCTGCGTTGCGTCATCCGCGGGGATGGCGTCTGCCTGCAGCTCCACGGGCTCCTCGCTCACGGCGTCCTCGAGCGCGAGCTGACCGTCCAGCGGGGCGTTTTCGTCCTCGCTTTCCGCCTCGGCAGCGACCTCCACGATCGGCAGCGCTTCTTCGGCTTCCGGCGCAGCCTTGGCCTCTTCCTCCGCGGCGGCAAAGGCCTCGGGGGGCAGGGTGTCGCGCTGCGCGGCGGTGATCGTGTCGAGATAATCGAGCTGATTCATGCACATGCCGCGAATCTCTTCAATAAAGCGGACAGTGGCCGTCTGCGCGTTGAGGAGCTTCTCCTCCTCCGCAGCCTTGGCCTGCTGCAGCCCGCCGATGGTGCGCTGGGAGTAAGCGTCGGCGTCGGCGACGGTCTCCTTGGCGTAGTGCTCGGCGTCGGCAATGATCTGCTTGGCCTTTGCCTCGGCGTCGGCGAGAATTTCATCGGCGCGGGTCTTGGCCTGCAGCAGCGTGCGGCGCATCTCGTCCTCAGTGGCGCGGTACTCCTCAATGGAGTCGACCAGCACCTTCATCTTGCTCTTGAGCGTGGCCACTTCCTTTTCCCGGCTGGCCAGAGCCTCGGCGCATTCCTCGCGCAGACTGTCCACAGCGCCCATGTCGTAGCCGTTGAACAGCGCCTTTTCCAGATTTCTCTCCCGAATATCCTGCGGCGTCATATCGGAGTCCTCCTTCGTTTATCCCAATTCAGTTTTTATTATCTAATCAAAACTTGAGCACGCTGCTCTCCAGCTCGTCCATCTGGTCGGAGAGAAGCGCCACGCCGTGCGGCGTGAATACCACGGCCTTGAGACTGCCGACGCGCAGCAGATTGCCGTCGAGCGCATAGGCCGCGCCGGAGAGGGAGTCGGTAATTCGGCGCGCCTCGTCCGTCGTCATCATTTCCTCGTTGACAAGAACGATGCGGCCATACTTCATGTGATCCACGATCTCCGTGCCGTCCTCAAAGCGGATCGGCTGGAAAATCACGAACTCCCGGCTGCTGCCGGTGCCGGTTTTGAAGTCTACCACCTTGTCGCGCCGGCTGCCGAAGCCGGAGCGGCTTTTCGGCGCGGGGGCGCTTGCAGGGGTCACGGCCTCCTCGGCAAAATCGTCGTCGTCATCGGCGGCGAAAATGCTCTGGCGGCGGGGCTTCTCTTTTTTCTTGGCCTTGGGCCGGGGCGCCGGGCGGCGCGGCTCGTCCTCCACGGTCTCAAACACGGGCTCATCGTCCATGCCGGGCTCGTAGTAGTCCTCGTCCATATCGTCGTAGGCGTCGGTCAGCTTTCCGAAACGGTCAAAGAAAGACATGTCTGCTCATCCCTCATTTATCTGCGTATTGTTGTATTAAGTATAGTGTCTCGCGCCGAAAATCGAGGAGCCTACCCGGACCATATTGGCCCCGCAGTCAATGGCGTCCTCAAAGTCGTCGCTCATGCCCATGGACAGAAAGTCCATAGAAACATTATCGTATTTTTTTCCTCCGATGTCAACAAAAAGCTGATGCATGGCAGAAAAATACTCCCGGTTCCCGTCAGGCCCCTCGGCGATGGGCGGAATGGCCATCAGGCCGCGCACGCGCAGATGCGCGCACTCGCCCGCGACAGCCAGAAGCGACTCCAGCTCCGCCGGCGCGACGCCGCTCTTGGCCTCCTCGCCGCCGATGTTCACCTCGATGAGAACGTCCTGCACGATGCCGTGCTTTTCAGCCTGCGCGTCTATTTTGCGCAGCAGCGCCTCAGAGTCCACGCTCTGGATCAGATCCACCAGACCCACGATCTGACGCACCTTGTTCGTCTGCAGATGGCCGATGAAGTGCAGGGGCTTTCCGTCATAGGCGCCCTTCGGGTGCTTTTCCAGCAGCTCCTGCACGCGGTTTTCCCCGCAGGCGTCCACGCCCGCAGCCACCGCCTCGCGCACACGCTCAGCGTCGTTCATCTTTGTGGCGGCCACCAGCGTAATCTCCTTCGGGTCGCGCCCGTCCTTCACGGCGGCGGCGTCCACCCGCGCGCGGATGGCAGCTACATTTTCGGCAATCGACATGCGATTTCCCTGCCTTTCGTAGGGGCCGACGACCTCGGCGGCCCGAAAAATCAATTGATCACATTTCCGTCCTTCAGGTTCTTGCCCGAGACGATCAGCTCGTTGCCCGCGCGGAGGGAGCTGCCCTCGCTGCCGGCGGCCACGAGATAGAAGTCCTCGCCGGTGTAGAGAATGTCCACGACCTTCTTTTCCATCTGTCCCGCGCTCGCGGTGTAGACCACAGTCTTGTCATCCTCCACGCGCACGGCCCTGCGCGGCACGCGCAGTCCGCTGTAGGTGTGGAACACGACCTCTGCCTGCGCCTGACGCAGACTCAGCGTCTCGGCCAGAGCCGAGGAGCAGCGAAACACCACGGCCACGCGGCCCTGCCGGTCCGTGGCACTGATGGCGCGCACCGATGCGCGCACCGTGCGGCTGCTGCGGTAGCCAAAGTCGAGACTCGTCTCGTCGCCGACGCGCAGCCGGTCGGCGTCCTTCTCGTCCATGACCGCGGCGTAATACCAGTCGTGATCCGTCACGATCTTGCCGATCACGTTTTTTGCCACGGTGTCGCCCTGACCGCGCAGCGCCTCCACGCCCTCGGGACTGATGCCGTCGAGCGCGGCGGGGGTCAGTCCCTCATAGCCGTCGGCCTCGGCGGAGAAGATGCCCGCCTTCGGCGCGGTGAGATAGTCGTTCGCGCCGAGCTCGTTTTTCAGATCCGTCACCTCAGTGAGCAGGCGGTCGAGCTCCTCCTGGCTGTTCTCGGCGTCTCCGCCGCGCAGCAGCGTCGAGAGCGTGGCGCCGGCGCTGTCGAGATCGGCGGCGTCCTCCCGGGAGGCCGCTTCGGCCAGATGATAGACCGCTGTGCGCAGCGCGGTCTCCTGCTCGGCGTTGTCCGAGGCGGTGGAGAGTCGGCTCAGCAGCGCGCGCAGGTAGGAGATCTCCGTCTCCGCCTCGCGCACGCGCTGCGCCACGTCCAGCTTGCTCTGTTCCTGCACCGAGACGGCCACGGCGCTGTTGGCCGCGACCTCCTCGCCGTTTTCCGCCAGAAGCGAGACATACGGCCGGTCGGAGGTGAGCAGTGTTTCGCTTCTCACGATGATGCCCGTGGTGGTGCCCGATTCCGTCACGGTGATGTAGGTGACGGGCTCGGTTTCGTACTGGTTGTCCACCTGCCGGAACACCGGGATGGCGATGTACAGCGAGAGCAGAATGACGAGGAGCACAATGACGCCCTTGCCGATCGCGTCCCAGAGGTCTTTTTTTGTTCTCACTGAATATCACCTTCTTTCGTCAGACCGGGCCTGCTCCATTCTGCTTTCGCGGTTTCCGTAAGCGCCGCAAAAGCGCCGTGTCCGCGCCCCCGGTCTTCCTCTCCGAACAGAACCCGTTTTGCCGGGGTTCTGTTCGGTTATTGTTCTGCCAGATTCAGAGCTTTCATCGGAACAATCGTAGAGATTGCATGCTTGTAGATGACCTGCTGCTTTCCCTCGCTCTCGAGCAGAACGACGAAGTTGTCAAAGGCGCGGATCGTGCCGCGCATCTGAAAGCCGTTAACGAGAAACACCGTCACGCCTGCGCGCTCGGTGCGCGCCCGATTGAGGAAAGCCTCCTGAAGATTCTGTGTTTTTTGCATGGTTGTGCGCTCCTTCCTTCCGGAGCGACACTATTTTTATATTTTACCATAAATTCTCGCTCCGCGAAATAGTGAATTTCTACAAATCCCGGCTCTCTCTGCGGAACCTGCAGCGCCACTATTCTATACCGCGGCTGCGGAGGAATTTTGTCGAATGGCGGAGCGCCTCTTCGAGATCCGGCTCGCGGCCGAACCGGTGCCACTCGATTGCGCCGTCCCGGCGCAGCCAGGTGAGCTGCCGCTTGGCGTATCGGCGCGATTCCTGCTGGATCTTTGCCATGGCCTCCGCCTCGCTGCACGCGCCGCGCAGCGCCTCGAGCGCCTCCTTGTAGCCGATGGCCTGCATCGCCGTGCACTGCTCCGGCACGCCGCTGTCGAGCAGCGCGCGCACCTCGTCCATCAGCCCGCGCGCGAACATGATCTCCACGCGCAGGTCGATCCGGTCGTAGAGATCCTGCCGGCTCTCAAAATCCAGCGCGATTTTTGCCGCGTCATACCGCGGGGGGATCGCCTTTGTCTCCGCGTCGTGCTGCGAGATGGTCTTGCCCGTGAGGATGAAGACCTCCAGCGCGCGGACAATGCGCTTTTTGTCTCCGGCGTGGAGCTTATCGGCGCGCTCGGGGTCGACCTTGCGCAGCTCG
Source organism: Oscillospiraceae bacterium (assembly GCA_045546715.1). GTDB lineage: Bacteria > Bacillota > Clostridia > Oscillospirales > Oscillospiraceae > CAG-103. Next base: position 13,225 of record JAZQDI010000016.1, read on the forward strand.
CCGAGCAGTCCCTGCCCGCCGATCTCGTCATAGCGCTCATTCAGCTCCTGCCGCAGCGCGTCGTTCACCGGCCCGCCGGCGAAGGTGCGCCCGGAGAGCAGCGAGTCAATATAAAGCCCTGTGCCGCCCACGATGACCGGCAGCTTCCCCCGCGAGAGAATGTCCTCCACGCATCGCGCGGCCTCGTCCACATATCGGGCGACAGACCAGTTTTCCTCCGGCTCGGCCACGTCGATCATGTGGTGCGGCACGCCGCGCATCTCGTCTTTTTCGGGCTTGGCGGTGCCGATATCCATGCGGCGGTAGATCTGCATCGAGTCGGCGGAAACGACCTCGCCCCCCAGCTTTTCGCACAGCGCCACGCCCAGAGCCGTCTTGCCCGAGGCGGTGGGACCGGTAATGACCGCAATTTTCGGTGCCATTTTGCGAAAAACCCCCTTTTTATACAAAATAGGACTATGCAAATTATTAGAAAAGTGTTAGAATTTCTTCCGTAACCTTATGGAGAAGTCAACAGCCATTTGCGCCGTGCGCAAATGGAGAGGAAGAACGGGGAAGCGGATATGGAGCCGGTGCGCAAAGCGCAGCTGCGAAAGGAAGCGCGCCCGTTCTGACGAAGGACTATGCAAATTATTAGAAAAGTGTTAGAATCCTCTCATGAACATTACCAAGGAGTGAATCTGTTGAAAATCAAAGTGACTGCGGACAGCACCTGCGATCTGTCCCCCGCTCTGATCGAGCAATACGGCATTGACATTACACCCCTGTATATTGTCCGCGGGGAGGAGACCCTGCGCGACGGTCTGGACATCACGCCTGAGGAGATCTATGACCACGTCCGCAAAACCGGTTCGCTCTGCCACACGGCCGCGGTGAACGTCTCGGACTATCTCTCTTTCTTCAAGCGCCATCTGGAAAGCTTTGACGCGGTGATCCACTTCACCATCTCGAGCGACATGTCCGGCTGCTATCAGAATGCCTGCATCGCGGCGCGGGATTTTCCCGGAAAAGTCTTTCCCGTCGATTCGCGCAATCTCTCCACCGGCATCGGACATCTGGTGCTCGACGCGGCGGACATGGCTGCCGAGGGAACCATGACCGCGCAGGAGATCGTGGATGCGCTCAATGAGAAGAAGGCGAAGCTCGATGTGAGCTTCGTGCTCGACACGCTGGAGTTTCTCAAGGCCGGCGGGCGCTGCAGCGCAGTGGCAGCCTTCGGTGCGAATCTTCTGGGGCTCAAGCCCTCCATCGAGGTCAAGGGCGGCGCCATGGGCGTCGGCAAAAAATACCGCGGCAGCATCAACAAATGCTATGTGCAGTATATCAAAGACCGCCTGCAGGGCCGGGACGATATTGACACGAATCGCATTTTCATCACCGACTCCGGTCTGAGCGAGGCGGTGCGCGCGGAGCTGGAGGATGTCGTGCGCGCCTGTCAGCCCTTCAAAGAGGTGCATCATACGCAGGCCGGCTGCACCATCAGCCAGCATTGCGGCCCGGGGTGCATGGGGATTCTCTATTACCACAAATAAAACGAAAAGCCCGCCCGCGAGGCGGGCATTTTCATTATACCCCACGCCGTTCACCCCCGTCAAATCAGTGGTTTTCCAGTTTTTGTTTCACTAATTTGCTTTAAATGGCTAAAATACAAGAAGTAAAATCGTGCAAGTCAACAAATTTCTGTTTTTCAACGCCTTGCGGCATTGACTTTTTCCCTTTGTGGTAGTAAAGTGTACCCGCGTCCAAATATCCCGGGACTGCACAGGCAACTGTGCGGTTTTTTCCTTGCCCGGGGCTTGGACGGAACTGTTAAGGAGGATTACCAATGAAAAAGATTCTTGCGCTGGTCTGCGCCATGGTCATGCTGCTCTCTCTGGCGGCATGCGGCTCCAAGACCGAACCTGCCGGCAGCGAGGCTGCCATTATTCCTGACGAGAACGCGGTTTACACCATCGGCATCTGCCAGCTCGTGCAGCACGAGGCGCTGGACGCCGCCACGCAGGGCTTTAAGGACGTCCTGATGGAGACCTACGGTGAGGACCACGTGATCTTCGATGAGCAGAACGCCGCGGGCGACCCCGCCACCTGCTCCACCATCTGCGACGGCTTCGTCACCGAGGGCGTGGACCTGATTCTGGCCAACGCCACGCCCGCTCTGCAGGCTGCCGCCACTGCGACCGACACCATTCCCGTTCTGGGCACCTCCATCACCGAGTACGGTGTGGCCCTTGATCTGGATAACTTCGACGGCGTTGTCGGCACGAACGTCTCCGGCACGAGCGACCTCGCGCCGCTGACCGAGCAGGCCGCGATGCTCATCGAGCTCTGCCCCGACGCCAAGACCGTCGGCATCCTCTACTGCGCTGCCGAGGCCAACTCCGTCTATCAGGCAGACGTGGTCAAGGCCGAGCTGGAGAAGGCCGGTCTGACCGTCAATGTTTACACCTTCGCTGACTCCAACGACGTTGCCGCCGTCACCGGCACCGCCTGCGACGAGTGCGATGCGCTCTACATCCCCACCGACAACACCGCCGCCTCCTGCACTGAGGCGATCAACAATGTGGCGCAGCCCGCGGGCGTGCCCATCATCGCCGGCGAAGAGGGTCTCTGCAAGGGCTGCGGCATTGCCACCCTGTCCATCAGCTACTATGAGCTGGGCCGCGCCACCGGCGAGCAGGCTGTGCAGATCCTCAACGGCGAGACTGACGTCTCCGAGATGGAGATCGGCTATGACGAGCACCCGGTGAAGAAGTACAACGCCACGCTGTGCGCTGCGCTTGGCATCGAGATTCCCGAAGAGGGCTACGATCCCATCGCGGACTGATTTTCACGGCATCAAATCTGATTCAAAAATGCCGCACGTTCAAGTGCGGCATTTTTAAGCAAGCAAGAGGAGAAAATAACCTATGAGTATCGGAGCATATTTTGCCTCCCTGAGTATCCCCAATCTCATCGGCCGCCTGCCCGGCGGTGCGGCGCAGGGTCTGATCTGGGGCATCATGGCGCTCGGCGTGTATATCACATTCCGGCTGCTGGATGTCGCGGATCTGACGGTGGACGGTTCCTTTACCACCGGCGGCGCCGTCACCGTCATGCTCACGCTGGCCGGCTGCCCCATGTGGGCGGCGCTGCTCGCCGCGCTGGCTGCGGGTCTCGCTGCGGGCCTTATCACGGGTCTGCTGCATACCAAGCTCGGCATCCCCGCCATTCTCGCCGGCATTCTGACGCAGTTTGCGCTCTATTCCATCAACCTGCACATCATGGCCATGCACGCAAACCAGAGCGTCAACCCGGATAAATACGCCCTGCTGCTCACGGGACGCAATGTGCCGAAGAGCATTCTGGTCGGCGCGGTGTTTGTCATCGCCATCATCGCGCTGCTGTACTGGTATTTCGGCACCGAGCAGGGCAGCGCCATGCGCGCCACCGGCTCCAACCCCGCCATGAGCCGCGCGCAGGGCATCAATATCAACAACATGAAGGTGCTGGGCCTGAGCCTCTCAAACGGCGTGGTCGCCCTCTCCGGCGGCCTCATGGCGCAGTATCAGGGCTTCGCGGACATCAACATGGGCCGCGGCGCCATCGTCATCGGCCTTGCCGCCGTCATCATCGGCGAGGTGCTGTGTGACGCGATTTTCCGCAAGGGCTGCAGCTTCTATACGCGCCTCGGTTTTGTGGCGCTGGGCGGCGTGGTGTATTACATCGTCATGGTCGTCATCCTCTGGCTGCGCCTGAACTCCAACGATCTGAAGCTCTTCACCGCTGTGCTCGTGGCCGTGTTCCTCGCAGTGCCCTATCTGCAGGGCCAGCGCCGCAGCTCCTTCCGCGCCGCGGCGAAGCACAGCGCCGCCGGAAAGGAGGGAACCTGACATGCTCAAGCTCCATCAGGTCTCCAAGACCTTCAATCCCGGCACCATCAATGAAAAGAAGGCGCTCAAGGAGATCGAACTGCATCTCAAGCCGGGCGATTTTGTCACGGACATCAGCGGCAACGGCGCCGGAAAGAGCACCATGCTCAACGCCGTTGCAGGCGTCTGGCCGGTGGACAACGGCAGCGTCGTCATCGACGGCACGGACGTCACCGGTCTGCCGGAGCATCAGCGCGCGGCATACATCGGCCGCGTCTTCCAGGACCCCATGACCGGCACCGCGCCGAACATGCAGGTCGAGGAAAACCTCGCTCTGGCCTCCCGCCGCGGCAGAAAGCGCGGCCTGCGCTGGGGCGTCACCAAGGCCGAGCGCGAGGAATACGCCGAGCGGCTGAAGATTCTGGGTCTCGGCCTGGAGGATCGGCTCACGGCGAAGGTGGGTCTGCTCTCCGGCGGACAGCGCCAGGCACTCACGCTTCTCATGGCTGCGCTTCGGCGCCCGAAGCTCCTCCTGCTCGATGAGCACACTGCCGCCCTCGATCCCGCCACCGCCGCAAAGGTGCTCGAGATTTCTGACAAGCTCATCGCCGAAAACGAGCTTACCGCCCTCATGATCACACACAACATGAAGGACGCCATCCGCCACGGAAACCGTCTGATCATGATGAACGAGGGCCGCATCATCTTCGACGTCTCCGGCGAGGAGAAGCAGAAGCTCACGAAGAAGGACCTCATGGACAAGTTCGCCGAGATCGCAGGCGCCGGTCTGGATAACGACGAGATTCTGCTGAGCTGAAATAATACAAAAAGAGAGCCCATTTCGGGCTCTCTTTTGAATGACTCGCGCTCCATCGCCCTCGGCTTTGCCTCGGTTGGTCGGCGCGAGGGCTCGCATTTGCTTCGCCTCATGGTGATTTTCCGCCGCACAGGTCGCCGGAAAATCGTTTGAAACCTTTCGCGCGCCTGCGCGAACTCTGCGAGACCAAACCGTCGCCCGCTGCGCACAAAAACCGCACCGAACCCTAAACGTTCGGTGCGGTTTAATATATTATGCTCCCATTTCCTCGTGCAGCAGCTGTCCCAGAATCCGGATGCCCTCCACGATGCGTTCCTCCTGCATGGTGGAGAAATTGAGCCGCAGGTGGTTTCCGTGCCCGCCGTTGGGATAAAACGGCGCGCCGGGGACGTAGGCGACCTTCCGCGCCGTGGCCTTTGCGGCGAGGGCTTTCGCGTCCATCCCCTCCGGCAGCGTCACCCACAGGAAGAGACCGCCCTCCGGGTATGTCGCGGTCACGCCCGCGGGGAAATACTTCTGAATGGAGTCAAACAGCAGCGTCCGGCGCTTGCGGTAGAGGGCTTTGAGCATCTCCACATGCGCGTCAAGATCGAACAGATCCATGAAATACGAAACCTGACGCTGGGCGTAGGATGAGCACTGCAGATCCACATTCTGCTTGAGCAGATTGAGCTTTTCGAGAATCTCCGGCTCTGCCACGATCCAGCCCACGCGCAGACCGGGCATGAGAATCTTGGAGAACGAGCCGAGGAAGATCACATTCCCCTTTGTGTCCATGGATTTGAGCGCGGGCATCGTCTCGCCGTCGTAGCGCAGCTCGCCGTAGGGATTATCCTCCAGTACGGGGAAATCATAGCGGTTCACAATCTCCATGAAGGCCTGCCGCCGCTCCGCCGTCCAGGTCACGCCGGTCGGATTCTGAAATTCCGGGATCACATACATCATCTTCACGCGGTCGGTTGTGCGCAGAATTTCCTCCAGCGCCTCCGGGATGATGCCCTCCTCATCGGTGGGAACCTCGACAAATTTCGGAGCGCACATCTGAAACGCGTTGATCGCGCCGAGATAGGTGGGGCTCTCCACGAGCACCACGTCGTCCGGATTCAGAAACAGCTGCGCGAGCAGACTCAGCCCCTGCTGCGAGCCGGAGGTGATGAAAATTTGCTCTGCCGCGCAGTCGGCGTGAAAGACCTTCTTCATGCGCGCGGCGATCTGCTCGCGCAGCGGCAGATACCCGGCCGAAGAGCCATACTGCACTGCCTGCTTCCCCTCCTGGGCGAGGATGGCGCGATTCACCTCGTCCAGCTCCTTCAGAGGAAAGAGCTCCTCAGCGGGAAACCCGCTCGAAAAATTATACATCTCCGGCTTTCCCGCGAGCGCGAGCAGCTCGCCGAGACCGGAATTCTTCAGATGATTTCCAAGATCAGAATAACGCATCAGTGTGAACCTTCTTTCTTTGCATTGTCCGCGTGAAACGCCGCTGCCACGGCGGAATAGTGTCCGATCAGACTCAGAACATCGAGCCCGAAGAGAATGTTTTCAAACCCCTCGTCCAGCCGGCGGCGCATATCCTCCGCACTGCCGACAAAAATCATGCACATTTTTCCGTTAGCCCTGCACGCCGCGCCGATCCTTGCGAGCGCAGCGCAAAAGTCCGGGTGGTCAAACTGCCCGGCCAGCCCCATGGCAATGCTGAGATCATATGGGCCGATCAGAATCCCGTCTACGCCCGCGAGCGCCGTGATCTCCTCGATGTGCTCCAGACAGCCGACGGTCTCGCACTGCGGGATCAGCAGCGTCTTGTCGTTGCTCTCTTTCATGTATCCGGCAAGATTCTCGGCATAAGCTTCGTCATATCCCCATTTGCCGTCACGCGTCATGCAGTAGCCACGCGCGCCGAGCGGCGGGAATTTTGCGTAAGAAACGAGTGCTTTCACCTGCTCGACAGTCTCAACGCACGGCACGATGACGCCCTTTGCGCCGAGATCCAGCGCGCGCAGCACGGCGCTGCGCGTGCCCTCTGCCACGCGGACAAACGGTGTGATGCCGGCCGCATCCGCCGCCGTGACGCCGCGCAGAAGGTCCTCTGCGTCCATCGGACAGTGCTCCATGTCCAGCAGCACATAGTCCAGTCCCGCCGCGCCGAGCGCCTCCACAGCGACCGGGCTTTTCAGATGCGTGATCGTCCCGATCACGCGCTGCCCCTGCCGTAGCTTTTTCAGCACATTGTTTTGCATTCCGCGCTCCTCCTTCGATTTCTGCTGGGATCAGTTTAGCAGAGCGCGGGCGCAGGTGTCCAAAAGAAAACGCAGACCGGCGTCTCTTCCGGTCTGCGCATGAAAAAAAGAACGATTCTGCCGCAAACGGGCAAAATCGTTCTTTGCTTTGTGGGTCGGGTTTACCAGTGACCGACGATGTCGAGCATGCCGGCGATATCCCGCTCAATGCGCTCTCTGGCCATGCCGCCGAAGCCGAGGCGGATCGCGTCATACGCCGCGCGCAGCTGCCGGCCGGAGTTTTCCATGATGGGCGCTGCCGTCTCGCGTGCAACCTGTGTGAACAGGAAGTGGCGATAGTGCAATATCCGGGGCGAGATCTGGGCGTAAATTTCCGCGATGACGGGGTTTTTGGCGGCGTTGATCATCTCCTGATGGAATCGGTGGTCGCACGCGACCATTCCCTCTACGTCCCATGCTCTGCAGGCGCGAAAATAGTCCTTCATGCTCGCTTCCATCTTTGCGAGCTCCGCCGCGCCTGCGCGCTCTGCCGCCCAGAAGGCCGCCTGCCCCTCAATGGCGAGACGCGCCTCCATCAGCTCGCGGCAATCCTCCTTTCGGATCGACGCGACCTGAAACGACTGACCTTTCGTCTGCGTGACGAGTCCGTCGCTCTGCAGGCGGAGCAGCGCATTGCGCACGGGGCTGCGGCTGACGGAGAGATCCTTTGCCAGCGCGGTCTCCGAGAGACTGCTGCCGGGCAGCAGACCAAGATCGATGATGCTGTCGCGCAGCGTCTCATATACGGCTTCATTCAGATGATAGAACGGGTGCGCCTCCATGCAGCGCCCCAGCCGTTTTTTCAGCATAGCGGTGACCTCCGCAGAATACAGATGGGATTCATTCCGGCACGTGGATTTCGCGGATGCCGAAATCCCTGCCGGAGAGGACGGTCTTCTCGAAGCTGCCGCAGGCCGGGCAGTAGCCCTTGTGTTCCACGACGTTGAAAATCTCGTCGCATTCGTCGCACTCGGCCATGCCGGGGATCACGTTCACCACGAGCTTCGCGTGCTCCAGGAGCGTGCCCTCCGCCACGACGGGGTAAATGTCCTGCAGATATTTGGGGATGACCAGACTCAGCTCCCCGCAGTCCACCACGACCTCGGAGATGTCGGTGACGTCGTTCTGCTTTGCAAACTCCGTCACCGTCCCAATGATCTGGCGGACGATGCCGATTTCATGCATGTCTTATTTCCCCAGTCTGCCGAGATGCTTCTTCGCGGTCGAGGCGACCTTGTTCGGCACGTTCATTGCGATGCGGCCGAGCGTGTGGAAGTACTCGGCGTTGTCGCCGTCGGAGATTTTCTCCATCGTGATCGCGCCGAAGCGGCAGTGCGTGGTGCACACCGCGCAGCCGACGCACATGTATTCGTCCACCACGGCAACGCCGCAGCCGATGCAGCGGCCGGCCTCGGCCTTCGCCTGTTCCTCCGTGAGCACGCCGCGCGCGTCCTTCCAGACGGCGGTCTTGCCCTTGAGATTCAGCGGTGCTGCCTCCTGCCGCGCGGTATGGCAGACGCTCTGCGGGGCGATCAGGGCTTCCTTGCGGTTGAGACCCTTGTAGTCGCGGTGGTCGCGGCCGAGCGTCAGGTGCTGTCCGGCGTGGACATAGCGGTGGATGCTGATCGCGGCCTGATGGCCCGCGGCGATGGCGTTGACGGCGTAGCGCGGTCCGGTCACGGCGTCGCCGCCGGCGAAGACGTCCGTCTCGCCGACCTGGCAGGTCTCGCCGTCTGCCTGCACGAGGCCCTTGGCATTGAGGCCGAGTCCGATGCCGCCGAGATCGACGGTGCGGCCCAGCGCGCCGACAACGGCGCTCGCGGAGACCTTGATCTCCTTGCCGCTGTGGACGTAAACCACGGCCTTGTCGGTGATTTCCTTCGCCTCTGCCTCGAAGATGAATTCGACGCCCGCAGCCTTGGCGGCGGCCATCTCTTCCTTGACGTTGCTCACGGTGCCGACCTTGCGCGGCAGGAGCACGGTCACGCGCTTTGCGCCGAGCGCGGCGGCGGTGCGCGCTGCGTCCATGGTCATGTGGTTGGAGTTGACGCCGCCCGCAATGATCACGACGTCGTCACCGAGCTTCGGCTTGCGTCCGGCGTTGACCTTCTCGAGCAGATCCAGCGCAGCGCAGACGGTCTTGCCCTCCGCGCCCGGGATCGTGAGCAGCTCCGGCTTTCCGGCGCCCACGGCGAGGAAGAAGGCCTTGAAGTCCTGCGCGCGCAGCTCGTCGAGCGAGACGTCCCTGCCGACCTCAACGCCGGTTTTAAACTCCACGCCCATCTCGCGCAGCACGTCGATCTCTGCGTTCAGCACGTCCTTTTCCAGACGGAAGGCGGGGATGGCGAGGGCGGGCATGCCGCCGAGGGTCTTTTCCTTCTCAAACACGGTCACGGGATAGCCCTTCTCACGCAGATAGTATGCGCAGCTCAGACCCGCGGGGCCTGCGCCGATCACGGCGACCTTCTCCGTGAAGGGGATGCCTCTGGGGTTTTCCATCGGCGGGATGTAACGCTTCTCCGCGTCCAGGTCCTGCTGGGCGATGAACTTCTTCAGATCGTCGATCGCCACGGCGGAGTCGATGGCGCTGCGGGTGCAGGCGGCCTCACAGGGCTTGTTGCAGATGCGGCCGCAGATGGCGGGGAAGGGGTTGTCCTTTTTAATGAGCTTGAGCGCCTCGAGATAGCGCCCCTGTCTGGCCAGGGCGATATAGCCCTGCACGGAGACGTTCGCGGGGCAGGCCGCCTTGCAGGGGGCGGTGCCGGTCTCGGTCACGTCGGTGCGCGTCTCGCGAAAGTCGGGGGTGTGGCGGTTGCCGAACCAGAGCAGCGTGTTTCTCGGCGTCTCCTCCGGGCGGGCGATCACGGTGCCCTTGCCGCACAGGCGGCTGCCGAGCTTCATGGCGTTGACCTGGCAGTTTTCCACGCACTGGCCGCAGGCGACACACTTGTCCGCGTCCACGCGGGCGACGTAGTTCGATTTCACGGCGTCGGGCGCCTGGAAGTAGGTGGCGAGACGCAGCGCGAAGCAGCCGCAGCCGCAGCAGTTGCAGATGGCCGTCGCGTCCTCATAGCCGGGAGCGACGTTCAGCTCGTGCACGAGACCGTTGCGCTCTGCGCGCTTGAGAATCTCATAGGCCTCCTCCTTGTCGATCATGCGGTGGGAGCCGAGCTTGGAGTAGTTCACGGCGTTGTCGTTGAGGTAGATGCACATATCCTCTTCGAGATGGCCGCAGCCCTCGCCCATCAGGCGGCGGGACCGGCGGCAGGAGCAGGGGCCGACGGAGATCGCCCAAGCCTGCTCCACGAGATTGTGCACCTCGTCATAGCTTGCCTTGCGGGAGTTATTCTCAATCGCGGCCTGCACGGGAATCACGCGCATCATGTTCATGCCGGAATCCATGAACGGGGCGAGCAGACTTACGCGGCGGCGGGTGTATTCCTCAAAGCACTCCGCCAGAACAGGATACCGGTCGCACTGCTCGCGGTTGGAGAGGATGCCCTCCATGATGCCGGGCACCCAGATGGGATAGAAGTAATAGGTGACGCCGTTGCGCACGCGGGTGCGCACCGCGCCGGTGATACATAGCTTGTCCAGCTGCTCCTGCGCGAAGCGGACGTCCACCTTGGCGCGCTTTGCCACGTCCTCCACGGTGCGGTTGGCCTCCAGACGAAGATGCATCATGATTTTGCACATGTCGTCGTCGATGATGGGCTCGAGGATTTTGTACTCAGGGTCGTTGTAGGTAATGCCGGTGTAGGTCATGCTCTCAAGACTGATCTTTGTCGCCAGCTTGAGAATGTTTGGTCTGTGAGCCATAGTTCATACCTTCCTTTGCAGTAATTGTTCGTTGTCATACCGTACCAAGCTAACTATAGCACACAGCTGTCACGGTTTCAATGATGCAGCGAAAAAATGGCAAAAGCACTTGTAATTTCGGGGATTCGGGGATACAATGGCAATGGTTTGTTTTAAAAATTTGAATTATTTGGAGGCTGAACGATATGGCCGAGTATAAACGCCGCTGGGGCGACCGCCGGGACGGACGCTGGGTCCGCGATGTTCCGGGTCTGACCACGATCATGATGCACATTATGCCTCAGCGCACCGACGCCGAGGTCTATGTGAATGAAAAGATCGACGTGACCGAGCTTCTCAAGTACATCGAGCAGAAAAATCTCCAGCATCCGGAGTACCGCACCACGCTGTTTCACTGCTTCATCGTGGCCATTGCGCGCATGATCCGTGAGCGGCCGAAGATGAACCGCTTCATCCAGGGACGCCGGGTCTATGAACGGTATGACATCAGCATCGGCTTCGTCGCCAAGCGCAAGTTTGCCGACAACGCCGAGGAGGCGCTCATGTTCTATGTCCCGAAGGACGCCGACACGCTGGATACCCTGAGCTATAAAATTGCCGGCGACGTGAAGGAGACGAAAAAGAGCGCCAGCTCCACCGGCGGCATCGACGCCGTGGTCGATTCCTTTGCCAAGATTCCGCGCCTGCTTCTCATGCTCATCATCCGCATCATCCGCTGGCTGGACTTCTGGGGCTTAAACCCCAAGGCGCTCACGGACGGCGACACGAACTACTCCACCGTTCTGCTCACGAATCTCGGCAGCATCCAGGGCCCCGCCGTGTATCACCATCTGAACAACTACGGCACGAACAGCATCGTCGTCGCCATCGGCACGCTCCATAAGGAGGAGATGGTCATGCCCGACGGCCGCAAGGAGATCCGCGACGTGGTGGATCTCGGCTGCACGCTCGATGAGCGCATTGCCGACGGCTTCTATTTCGTCCGCTCGCTCAAGCTCGTCAAGCACATCTTTGCGCACCCCGAGCTGCTCGACCGGCCGATCGGAGAGCCAAGCAACTTCGACTTCAAATAAATCTGTAGGGGCGATCTTAGATCGCCCGCAATAACTATGACAGCAGAGGAAAGAAACATGGAAAACGTTATCACCGCCAAAACGCCCTGGGCCGCCCACATGGGCGAGGTGCCCATGCATCTTGATTACTTCGAGGGCTCCATGTATGACAAGGTGGCCGAGATTGCGGAGCAATATCCGAATAACGTCGCCTTTGACTTCATGGGCAGGAGCACGACCTACAAAACCATGATCCGCGAGATCCAGCGCTGCGCCAAAGCCCTGCGCACGATCGGCGTGCGCGAAGGGGACAAGGTGACCATCGCCATGCCCAACTGCCCGCAGGCGATTTACATGTTCTATGCCGTGAACCTCGTCGGCGGCATCTGCAACATGATCCATCCGCTCTCGGCGGAGAAGGAGATTGAGTTCTACCTCAACGAGTCCGAGTCCGTTACGGCCATCACGATCGACCAGTTTTACCACAAATTCGAGCGCATCCGCGCCAACACCAAGGTCGTGAACATCATCATCGCTTCCATCAAGGACGCGCTCTCCAAGCCCATCCGGGCGGGCTATATGCTCACCGAGGGGCGCAAGATTAAGAAAATCCCGAAGGATGCGCCCGTCATCCGCTGGAAGCAGTTCATGCGTCTGGCAGATGTGTGCTTTTATGACTACGCCGTGCCGAGGAAGAGTGAAGACCCCGCCGTCATCCTCTATTCCGGCGGCACCACCGGCACCACGAAGGGCATCGTCCTGTCAAACAAAAACTTCAATGCCCTCGGTCAGCAGGTGATCGCCACGAACCCCATGTTCCGCCCCGGCGACAAGATGCTCGCCGCCATGCCGCTGTTTCACGGCTTCGGTCTCGGCGTCTGCGTGCACACCATGCTCTCGCAGGGCGGCCGGTGCATCCTCATTCCGCGCTTCACCGCGCAGAGCTACGCCAAGCAGATCACGAAGTATCAGTGCAATTTCATCGCCGGCGTGCCCACGCTGTATGAGGCGCTGCTCCGGCTTGACAGCATGAACGGCGCGGATCTCAGCTGCCTCAAGGGCGTCTTCTCCGGCGGCGACAGCCTCTCCGTGGAACTCAAAAAGAAGTTCGACAAGTTCCTCTATGACCACAAGGCGACCATTCAGGTCCGCGAGGGCTATGGCACGACCGAGACCGTCACGGCCTGCTGCCTCACGCCGGTCAGCTTCCACAAGGAGGGCAGCATCGGCATCCCGTTCCCCGATACCTATATCAAAATCGTCGAGCCCGGCACAGACAGAGAGCTGCCCTACGGCGAGGAGGGCGAGATTCTGCTCGCCGGCCCCACGGTCATGATGGAGTATATGAAGCACCCCGACGAGACTGCCCAGACCCTCCGCCGCCATGACGACGGCCTCACCTGGGTCTATACGGGCGATCTCGGCGTCATGGACAGCGACGGCTTCATCTTCTTCCGCGGCCGCGCCAAGCGCATGATCATCTCCTCCGGCTATAATGTCTACCCCGGCCAGATCGAAAACATTCTCGATGCGCATGACGCCGTGCAGATGAGCTGCGTCATCGGCGTGCCCGATCCCTATAAGATGCAGAAGGTCAAGGCGTTCGTGAAGCTCTCGCCCGACTATCCCGCGAATGACGAGACGAAACAGATGCTGCTCGACTACTGCCGAAAGCACATCGCAAAATACGCCATGCCCTATGACATTGCCTTCAAGGACGACATGCCCAAAACCCTCGTCGGCAAGGTGGCCTACCGTGTGCTCGAGGAAGAGGAGCTCGCCCGCCAGAAGGCTGGCTGATTCTGACAAAAGAAAAATCCCTGCGAAGATCAAGCGCTTCGCAGGGATTTTTGTTTATTTGCCCGCCTGCCGGTACAGGAAGGTCACGACCATGGCGCGGGTGCAGGCCTTGCCGGGGCTGAAGGTCGTTTTACTCGTGCCGCTGGTGATTTCATTCTCCACTGCCCAGGCCACTGCCTGCGTGTAATACTGATCGGTTTTGACGTCCTGAAAATCGGACTTCTGGACTTTCATCTCCGGCTTTCCGACGCTGCGCCAGAGGAAGGTGACGATCTGACCGCGGGTGCAGGGGGCGTTCGGGCTGAAGGCGGTTTTGCTCGTGCCGCTCGTGATCTTGTTTTCCACTGCCCAGAGCACCGCGTCGCGGAAATACGCTTCCGCCGGCACGTCCTTGAAGGCAGTCTGCTTTCCCTTGGGCGCCGGAGAACCGGCAGCGCGCCAGAGGAAGGTGACGATCTGCGCGCGGGTGCAGTCCGTGCTAGGGCTGAAGGCGATTTTGCCCGTGCCGCTTGTGATTTCGTTCTCCACTGCCCAGGCTACCGGTTCGGCGTAATACTGCTTCACCGGCACGTCCTGAAACGGGGCGACGCCGTAGCCCGCCCAGATCGTCAGATCCCGGCGGAGCGGCTCGTCCAGATCCACCGGACGGGTGCAGCCCTTGTCATAGTACCAGCCGGTGAGCACCATGCCCTCCTGCTCAAAGCCGAGCTCTTCCAGCTCCAGCTTGTTCACACCGAGAGAGCGCAGTGTCTGATCGCCGTTTGCTGTGCGGCAGTAGGTGTCTTCACTGTATTCGCTCGCGAGATAGATCGTGAGGCTGCTCTCATCCAGCTTGTAGGCGTCCGGGTCCTCTGCATAGGGCATGCAGAAGCGGTAGTAGGTCACGCCGCCGCCCAGCGCGTCGGTGATGTTGTCATCCACCTGCGGGTCAAACACATAGGTCTTGCCGCCGATATACGCCTCGCACCAGGCGTGTCCGGTGTATCCGCCGGAGGCCTTGCGCGTCTCGCCGGTCACGAGCGCGGCCTCAATGCCGAGATAGCGCAAAAACGCCATCATTACATAGTTATAGTCATAGCAGGTGCCCTGATGTCCGACCAGTACGGTATATACCGAGGCATAGGTGCCGCTGGCGGGATTGCCGTAGGTCGTCTGCTCGATCAGATAGCGGTAGAGCGTGCGCACCTTCTGCGCCGTGGTCATGTCAGCCGTCGTCTGCGCCTCGATTGTCTTGACGATCAGTGCGTCGGCCTTCTCTGCGGAAAAATCGATGCCCATAAAATAGCAGATCCGGTCGCCCCGCTCGCACTCGAGCTCATAGTCGCTGCTGCCCTTTGCCAGAAAGTGGTCGGGCTTCAGCGCCGCGCCGTTGAGGATCTGATCGGCGTTGA
Organism: Oscillospiraceae bacterium; assembly: GCA_045546715.1. Classification (GTDB taxonomy): domain Bacteria; phylum Bacillota; class Clostridia; order Oscillospirales; family Oscillospiraceae; genus CAG-103. Next base: position 28,228 of record JAZQDI010000016.1, read on the forward strand.
CCGCCGCAGCGCTCATGCAGAGCAGGGAGAGCACCACGCTCAGAATCAGCGCAAGGGAAATTATTCTTTTTTTCATGCGTTCCGCTCCTGTCGGTGAAAGTTCCTTTGCATCATATCAAACCCGTTCTCCCTTGTCAACGAGCATTGCCTGCGCCGCGGTTTTGTGATAAGATGATATGGCGCGATCGCGTGTCGCGCTGCGATCATTTCGGATGGAGGAACTATGGAGAAAGAACAATTTACGCTCTCGCTCGCCCTTGTTGATGCGCTGCCGGTGCTGTTTTTCGGCGTCGCCGCCGCAGCTCTGGGGCTGAAGCTCCATAGCGCGCTGTTTTTCATCGGCGCGGTCGTCTGTCTTCTGGCCGGCGCCGGAAAGGTGCTCTGGAAGCTGCTTCTTGCCCTGAAAGGAAAGGACGTTCCGTTTCTCGGCGCGCAGCTGCGGTATCTGATGCCGGCGGGCTTTGCGCTCATGCTGCTCGGTGCGCTTCGCGCCGACCGCGCGGTGGTGAAGGCGCTGGGGCGTGCGGCGGTCTCTCTTCCGTCCGCCGCGTTTTTTGCCGCCGGGATCGTCGGTCTTGCCGCCATGATCGTCTGCGCGAGGAAGTTTGACCGCCGCGATGTGCGCGGCAACTGGATTGAGCAGGGCATCAATGCCGCCGCGCAGGGCTGCGTCATGCTCGGCGCGCTGCTGCTGTAAAGCGTCTGCGTGCGGGAAAAGAAGAATTACAGGGTGGAACCTATGAAGAAACTGCTTATATTCATCATAGCCGCAGCAATTGCGGTCTGCGTGATTGCGCCTGCGGCCGGCGCCGTTGGTGCTGCGCGGGTTGTGCGCACGTCGTATCTTGACAGCGGTCTGGAACGGCGCGTCACCGGCGCCGTCTCAAACCGGGACACGCTTCTCTGCAGCTGCGATCTGAACGATCTGACGCATCCGGACGGCATCTATCGGCTGGCCGGTTACCGCTATGGAAATTCGCCGGAGGGCATGAAAAACGGCGTTCTGCTCGTGCAGACGGCGGGACCGCGCACCTTCCAGACATTTTATTCGACAGACGATCACAGCATCTGGACGCGCGCGAGCAGACTTGTCTGGGCGGACGGGACGTTTGTCTCCGTCTGGCCCGATGTGTGGCAGCAGATTGAAAACGAAGCGCTGAGACACAGACAGAGAACACAGCAGGGGAAATATGTCGCATTCGGAGATTCTCTTTGCTGGGGGTCGGTCTGGAGTCCTACCGTCGGCTCGACGCTGCATCGGGTCCGGGAGGATTGGCAAATTCCGACACGAACCGCGATTGCGATCGGAAAGGCCGACAATTTTGAAAATCATGGCGTCGGCAACATCGGATATTTCACGAAGGTCAAAGGGGAAAACATCGTCGATATGATCCGCAGCTGCGATTTCACGGATGTGTCGCTGGTGACGATTCAGGCCGGAGCAAATGACAAGGCCACGATCGATCTGGGATCATATACCGATTCGGAAGCGGCATGGACGATGTGCGGCGCGATTCGCAAATGCATCCATCTGATCAGAGCGTCAAATCCGGATACAGAGATTGTGATCATTCAGCTGCTGCCGGGCAGTGTAGACGGCAGCAAACAGGATGTTTGGGCAACCGTTCCGGAGGGGCGGAAGTGGTCCATGAATCAGTTTGACGAGCAGGTCTCCCGGCTGTGCGCCGAAGAGGACGTCGGCTATGTCAACTGGTACGGATGCGAGGTTTGCGAAAACTGGACATATATCGGGTACAACGGAACCACCGGCCCAAACTACACGCATCCGACGGATGACGAGGCATATTATGAGCTTGGTGAATTCATTGCTGCGAAAATTGCCGAGGTGCTCCGGCTCCGCGGCTGGCATTGAGTGCGCTATGAATTCTTTGATTGCCTACTGCGGCGTGGACTGCGCCGCGTGCGCGGACTATCAGACCGGCGCCTGTCCCTCCTGCAGATTGACCGAATGGGGAGATGATCCCTGCTTGCCGGTGAAGTGCTGTCGAGAGAGGGACATTGCGCTTTGCGCGTACTGCAGCGAGTTTCCATGCGCTGCTATGGCGGATTTTTATGAGGAATCGGACAGCCATCGGACGGCATACCGCCGGATGCTTGCGCTCAGAACGGAAAACAGATAAAAAAAGAGGGCAGAATCTCTGCCCTCTTTTTTCAGTAGGTTGAGGCCTCGGACCGCGTGAACTTCCATTCTCCCTGCTCTTTTCGGAGCGTGAAGTCGCCGCGCAGACGCCACTGGTGCTTTCCGCCGCCGTATACGGCCGCGAGCACGCGGCTTTTTCCCACCATGTCCGCCTGATCGCCGCGCAGACGCACTTCAATGCTTTCGTGCTCCGCTGCGTAGTAATTGAAGGTGCCGTCCGTCAGTCCGCGCAGAAAGACCTCCGCCGGCTGCGTCACACCGGTCATATGCTGCAGGCAGTAGTCCTCCGCCATCATGCTGCGGAGCCCTGCCGTGTCCTTTTCGATCATGCACCGCCAATAATCCCGGTACATCGCCTCGATGCGCTCACGGTCGTCTGTCATTCCCTCTGCTCCTTCGGATCGAGATACCGGATCACCTTCGCAGGCACGCCGCCGACCACCGCATAATCCGGCACATCCTTCGTCACCACGGCGCCTGCGGCAACCACGGCGTATTTTCCGATCGTCACGCCCGGGCAGATCGTCACGTTCATGCCCAGCCACGCGTTTTCCTTCACGAGTACCCTGCCGTAGGTATATCGGGTGTGACGCTCGTTCATATCGTGGTTGATCGTCGCGATCCGAAGCCCCGGAGCGGCCATGGAGCCGTCCTCAAACTCGATTCCGCCGGAGGCGGAGAGAATCGCGGAGTGGTTGATAAACACGCCCTTTCCGAACTTTACGCGGTTGCCGAAGTCGCAGATAAACGGCGTCAGGATGCGCACATCGTCCAGCTTCCGGCCAAACAGCTCCTCCAGATATCCCACATAGGACGGATCGTCCGGCATGGCTGCGTTCGCCTTCGCGCAGAGGGTGCGGGCGCGCATCATCTCCTCCACGGCCTCCCGAAAATACGGCTCGCGTGTGTCCGTCGGGCCGCCCTGATCCATCAGCTCATACACATAGCCCTGCCTGTATTCCATGTCGATCCTCCTTTACAGCAGTCCGTTCTCGGAAAACCAGCGCTTCAGGCTTCCCTCGGCGTTTGCTGCGGCGCTGCCGGTGACGGAGAGGCCGCGCTTCACGTCCGCGCCGGGGCAGGCGCGGCGAATGTCGCGCTCGCTGCCGCCCATGCCGCTGCCCTCGTTGGTGCAGAGCGGGAGGATCGTTTTGCCGGTGAAATCAAACTGCTCCAGGAAGGTGAACACCGCCATCGGCATCGTGCCCCAGTAGTTGGGGTAGGCGAGAACAATCGTGTCATACTCATCGATGGACTCCGGCATCGCCACGAGCTCCGGCCGCGCCTTTGCGCGCAGATCGCGCTTCGCCTCCTCGATGCAGGTCATATATACGGGGGAATAGGGATTTTTCATCTCGATCTTGAACGTGTCCGCGTCGATCAGCTCCTGCATGAGCCCGCAGACAATCTCCGTGTTGCCCACCTTCACATACCGCATCGCGCCGCCGAAGTAATTCTCGTCCGCGCGGGAATAAAAAGCGATCAAAGTTTTTGCCATGTGTGTTCCCTCCAATTGGTTTTGTTGTCTGCATTATAAGCAGAAACTATTGCAAAGTACAATCGAAAAGGTATATAATTAATTTAATTATTAAATAACAGGAGCGCGCCATGACCACGAAACAGATTGATTACTGCATCGAGCTTGCCCATACGCTGAATTTCAGCCGTGCAGCGGAGAACCAGTTTGTCAGCCAGCCGACTTTCTCCTATCAGATCCGGCTGCTGGAGGAAGAGATCGGCTTTCCGGTGTTTGAGCGCAGCGGCAGAGGCGCCTCGCTCACGCCTGCCGGCGCGCAGTTTGTCGCATTTCTCGCGGGCATGCGCGAGGACTTAAAGCGCGCAATCGAGCAGGGGCAGAATTTCAGCGCGAAGTATCGGGACAGTATCTCCGTCAGCCTGATGGTGCGGCAGGCGGTCTGCTTCCTCCCGGAGGCGATGCGCCTGTTTTCAGAGACCGATCCGCAGGTTCAAATCACCCCGATGTTTCAGTATGAAAACGGGATGGAGTCGTTTCTTCGAAAGGAGGCGGACGTGGTGTTTGCCCTGAAGGAGCAGACCCGGCAGATCCCCGGTATCCGTGTCCACGACCTGTTTGAGAGCCGGATCTATCTCATTGCGCAGCGAGACGATCCGCTTGCCGGGAAAAATGTCATCACCGAGGCGGATCTCTATGGGCGCACGCTCATGGTGGGCGGAGGCTCGCCTCCGGCGCTGAAAGCCGTGCAGCACCGTCTGATCGGCTCCGGCAAAATCGATTATTTCAACAGCGCGGACCACGACACGACGCTCACAAACGTCGCCGCCGGGCGCGGCGTGTGTCTCGCGCCGGGCTTTCTCAATGACCACAGCGGCCAGTTCGCGTGGATTCCCTTCGAGTGCAGAGAGCGGTTTTCCTGCGTCCTCTGCACGCACCGGGACGATAACCGCGAGAGCGTCGCCGCGTTTCTCGCGATTTTGAAAAACCTCTATGCAGATGCCGTCGCGTTCCCGCTGTGATTGAGATTTCATTTTTTTCTTGACCTTCCGCCAGGTGGAAGGTATATAACAGACTTGAAAGGTACTGGCTTGTGTGCGGGAAAGGAGAAGTGTTATGGAATTCACAGCAGTCGGAACCGAGGCACTTGCCGCTCTGGGGCTTGGAGCGGCGCTTGCCGTTCTGCTTCCGATCGGGATTGCGCTGCTCTGGACGCGAAAGAAAAAAGAACCGTTCAAAACCGTCCTGGTCGGCGCCGTAATCTTTCTGCTCTTTGCCATGATTCTGGAAAAACCGATTCAGGCGCTGGTCATCACGGGCGAACATCCCGTCGCCGCGTTTTTGAACGCCAATCCCGTCTGGTGGGCGCTCGTGGTCGGCCTTTTCCCGGGTGTGTTTGAGGAGACCGGGCGGCTTCTGGCATTCAAAACCATTCTGAAACATCGCAGAACCAGAGAGACTGCCGTCTCCTACGGGATCGGGCACGGCGGTTTTGAAGTGATGATGCTGCTTGGCGCGAGCTATATTACCTATCTCGTCTATGCCGTCATGATCAACACGGGCACATTCGGCGCCGTGATTGAGCAGGCGGCGGCGCGGGCGCCGGATCAGGCGGACGCGCTCTATACGCTGGCGGATCAGATTGCAAGCCTGACCATGGCGGGAATCGGAATGGGATTTGTGGAGAGAGCCTTCGCCTTTCTGTTTCATATCGGTGCGTCGATTCTCGTGTTCTATGCCTGTCGGGGCAGGTTCTGGCTCTATCCGCTTTCGATCTGTCTGCACACCGCCATGGATTTCATTGCCGGTCTTGCAGTTTCAAAGGCTGTGACACTCTCGACCATGGCGCTGGAAGGGATCATCGGCGTTTTTGCCGTGCTGGTCTTCTGCGGCGCGTATTTCCTGCTGTATCGAAAAGACACTGCCGCGGCTTAAAACTGAAATTCATCAAACATAACAGGGCAGGATTTCTCCTGCCCTGTTTTTGCTGCTGTGTGCTGTAGGGGCGATCTTTGATCGCCCGCAGGCTTCACGCGGGGCTTCACACCCTTGTCGTCTGCTTCTGGCGGAGGGAAATGGAGTCCGCGATCATGGCGATGAATTCCGAATTCGTCGGTTTTCCCTTGACATTGCTGACCGTATAGCCGAAGAAGCGCTGGAGGGTCTCGATGTCGCCGCGGTCCCAAGCGACCTCGATGGCGTGGCGGATGGCGCGCTCAACGCGGCTCGGTGTGGTGCCGAATTTTTTTGCTACGGCAGGGTAGAGCACCTTCGTCACGGCGTTGATGATCTCCATGTCCTGAATCGTGAGCAGAATGGCCTCGCGCAGATACTGATAGCCCTTGATGTGCGCCGGGACGCCGATCTCATGGATGATGTCCGTGACCATGGCCTCCAGACTCGGCTCTGCGCTTTTCGCGGTCTGGGGAAACTCTGCGGTGCGCGGCCGCGCCGCCTGCCGGATGCGGGAGATAAGCAGCTCCGGCGCGCAGGGCTTCGGCAGAAAGAAGGCTGCGCCGAGCTCGGATGCCTCCGTCAGCACCTGCTGGGTGTAGAACCCCGAGATGACGACGGCGCGGGTGTGCCGTTCCTCTTCCTGCAGCTTCTGCAGCACGGCAAGCCCGTCCATCTTCGGCAGAATCACGTCTGTCACCAGCACGTCCGGGTCCAGCTCCCGCACCATGGCGAGTGCGCGCTCTCCGTTATCTGCCGCGCCCACGAGGGCAATGTCGCTCTCGCGCTCGAGCAGCTGCGAGAGCATTGCGCGGAAATCTTCGCTGGTATCGGCCAGAAGCACTCTGATCTTCGTTGTCATAATGATTTTCCTCCGCAGAAAAGTAAGATTGCGGTCCGCTGTCTGTCTGTTTTCGCTGTAACACCGCTTTTTCGGTAACAATTTAGCATGGTACCGGGGCCAAATCAACTCGAAAAGCCTCGAATTGATTAAATTTTTTGTTGACATAACATATCAAAAACTGAGCCTTTTTGACAGCTTTCTTTCCGAAAAAGTGTTGAAACGACAAAAGAGGACAAATAATTGCATAAATTGGCTAAAAATTATGTTAACTACTCTTCGACAAAATTCGACATCAGGGTGCAAAAAGCAAGCCGCCTCGCGAGAGACGGCTTGTATTTTGGACTTATCGCTGATCCATCGGGATGTAAGGCACCCGGATGAGCGCGGCGCGGTAGGCCGGGCGCATGATGCGTTTGCCGGTGGCGACCTCTTCCATGCGGTGGGCGCACCAGCCCGCCATGCGCGCGCTGGCGAAGAGGGGCGTATACATGTCCTCGGGGATGCCGAGCATGTCATAGATGAGGCCGGAATACATGTCCACGTTTGCGCACATGGCAATCGGGTTTCTGCGCTTGGCCATGATCTTCTCAATGCCCATGCGCTCGATGCGGTCCATCAGCTGCAGATCGCCGCCGCGGCCCTTGTCCTCGGCGAGAGACTGCGCGTACTGCTTGATCACCACGGCGCGGGGGTCAGACATGGTATAGACTGCGTGGCCGAGACCGTAGATTTTGCCGGAGCCGTCGCCCGCGCTGCCGTCGAGCAGGCGGTCAAGATAGTCGCTGAGTGCAGCGTCGCTTGGTGCGGCGCCGATCTCTTCCTGCAGTGTGCGGAACATGTGCATGACCTTCGCGTTGGCGCCGCCGTGCAGCGGGCCCTTGAGCGAGCCGATGGCGCCGGCGACAGCGCTGTAGCTGTCCGTGCCGGAGGAGGAGATGGCGCGGCAGACGAAGGTGGAGTTGTTCGAGGAGTGCTCCGCATGCAGAATCATCATCAGATCGAGCAGCCGCGCCTCTTCAGGCGTGTACTGCTTGTCCTTGCGCAGCATGCGCAGATAGTTTTCCGCCAGACTCAGCCCCGGCTTGGGGTTGTGCATATAGAGGCTCTTGCCATCGTGATAGTGCCGCTTGGCGCGGAAGGCATTTGCCGCGATGAGCGGAAAGCGCGCAATGAGCTCGATGCTCTGCCGCGTGAGGTTTTCCATGGAGGTGTCGTCCGCGTTGTCGTCATAGCTGTAGAGATCGAGCACGCAGCGCTCGAGCTGATTCATCACGTTCGCGCTCGTCACGCGCAGAACGTTGTCCTCGTTGAAGCGATCGGGCAGATCTCTGGCCTGCTCGAGCAGAAGATTGAACTTTGCGAGCTGATCCGCCGTGGGCAGATGACCGATCAGCAGCAGATAGGCCACCTCTTCATAGCCGAAGGTGCCGTTCTGGTGGTGCGCGGTGATGATATCCTCCACGCTGATGCCGCGGTAGTAGAGCTTGCCGTGCATGGGCATGCGCATACCGTCCTCCATGTAGTAGCCCTGCACGGAGCCGATATTGCTCACGCCGGCGATTACGCCGGTGCCGTCCGCGTTTCGCAGACCGTATTTGATGCTCGGATCGTTCCGGTTCAGCTCCGGGATCTCATATTGATTGGCCAGCTCTGCGTAAAGCGCGTGGATGTCCTGGTCGTGCACTTGGCGAAAATCGGGCATGATGGGTTCTCTCCTTGGTGAATTATGCAATTTTTGAAATTCAATCTTTCAAAAACGATGCCATTATACCCCTTTATATGGGAAAAAGCAAGAGAAAAATGAAATATTTATTATTGATAAATGCAAGTCAAAGCTTGCTGTCTTTGTCGATCACTGCCTGCGCCGCCTGCTGTACGGCAGTTTCAAAGCCAAGCTTTTTGAGTGTATGCACGCCCTCGATGGTCGTGCCGCCGGGAGAGCAGACCTGATCACAGAGGGCAATCGGATGCTCGTCGCTCTGCTGCGTGAGCAGCGCCGCGCCCAGTGTCGCCTGCGCGGCGAGCGCCTCAGACAGCTGCCGGGAGAGCCCCGCCCGCACGCCTGCAGAGGCGAGCGCGTCAATATAAATGTGCACAAATGCGCCGCTCGATCCCGCGAGCGCGGTGAAGGCGGCGAAGAGATGCTCCGGCACGTCGAATACCTGACCCACGGCGGAGAACATTTCCCGCACCGTGGCGAGATGCGCCTCTGTCGCGGCCTTTCCGAGGCAGACGCCCGTCGCCGCTGCGCCCACGCGGGCGTTGATGTTCGGCATCACGCGCACAACCGGCGTGCCCTCCGGCAGCTGGGATTCATACCAGCCGGTGGGCTTTCCTGCCGCAATGGAGACCAGCAGCTTGCCCGGCGCGAGCTTCTCTGCTACCGTGGGCATCACGTCAGGCAGCATCTGCGGCTTGACCGCGAGCACCACCACATCCGCCATGTCCACCACGGCGGCAGCGTCCGCACAGGGGACGAGACCGATCTCGTGCCAGAGCGTGACTGTCTTACCCTCGCTGCGGTTGAAGCCGCAGAGCGTGTCATCGGCAAAATTGCCGCTTGCGGCCATCCCGCGCAGGATGGCAGACGCCATGTTTCCCAGACCGATAAAACCATAGACCATAATTGGATGCTCCTTTGCTGATTGATGAGAAGATTTTACCACAAGATGAGTGGGCAGAAAAGAGCCTCGCAGAGTTTGCGGCTCGGGAGCCGCGAAGGAATCAAATCATTTTTTGTGCCGGAACTTGTTTCGGTGCAAAAATACCTCGCACGGAAAAAGGAATTTTTCTATCGCAAGCGCTGCTTGCAGCCAAAAATTCCTTTTGAAGTGTTTTTCCTTTCAAAATAAAAGGCCGCTCATAAAGCGGCCTTTTATTTTGGGAGCGAAGCGACTTATACGGGCTGCTGCGATGTCTTGAGCACGACGTCGTGCGCGCCGCCCTCAACGATGGAGACGCTGGACACCAGCGTGAGCCGTGCCTTTTCCTGCAGCTCGGCGATTGTGAGCGCGCCGCAGTTGCACATGGTGCTGCGCACCTTGGAGAGCGTGAGCTGCACGTTGTCACTCAGGGGGCCGGCGTAGGGGACGTAGCTGTCCACGCCCTCCTCAAAGGAGAGCTTCTTCGAGCCGCCGAGATCGTAGCGCTGCCAGTTGCGCGCGCGGTTGGATCCCTCACCCCAATATTCCTTCATGAGCGTGCCGTTCACGTTGACCTTCTGGGAGGGAGACTCGTCAAACCGGGCAAAGTAGCGCCCGAGCATCACGAAGTCCGCGCCCATGGCGAGCGCAAGCGTCACATGGTGATCGTGGACGATGCCGCCGTCGGAGCATACGGGCACGTAAATGCCGGTCTCCTTGAAGTATTTGTCGCGCGCCTGCGCGACCTCGATGAGCGCCGTGGCCTGACCGCGGCCGATGCCCTTGGTCTCGCGGGTAATGCAGATCGAGCCGCCGCCGATGCCGACCTTCACGAAGTCGGCGCCGCAGTCGGCGAGGAAGCGGAAGCCCTCGGCGTCCACGACGTTGCCCGCGCCGACCTTTACGCTGTCGCCGTAGTTTGCGCGGATCCACTCGAGCGTGCGCTTCTGCCACTCGCTGAAGCCCTCGGAGGAGTCAATTGCGAGCACGTCCACACCGGCCTCTACCAGCGCGGGAACGCGCTCGGCATAGTCGCGGGTGTTGATGCCGGCGCCGACGACGAAGCGCTTGTGCTCATCGAGCAGCTCCAGCGGCTTCTGCTTGTGCTGGTCATAGTCCTTGCGGAAGACGAAGGAGACGAGCTTGCCGTCCTTCGAGACGATGGGCAGAGCGTTGAGCTTGTGGTCCCAGATGATGTCGTTAGCCTCCTTGAGACTTGTGCCCTCAGGGGCGGTGACGAGCTTTTCCAGCGGGGTCATGAAGGAGGAAACCTTCTCGTCCCGGCTCATGCGGCTCACGCGGTAGTCGCGGCTCGTCACGATGCCGAGCAGCTTTCCGCCGGCGGTGCCGTCCTCGGTCACGGCCACGGTGGAGTGGCCGGTGCGCTCGCGCAGCGCGAGCACGTCCGCGAGCGTGGCGTCGGGGGAGATGTTGGAGTCGCTCTTGACGAAGCCGGCCTTCGTCGCCTTCACGCGGGCGACCATGGCGGCCTCATCCTCGATGGTCTGCGAGCCGTAGAGGAAGCTCACGCCGCCCTCCTGCGCCAGCGCCACGGCCAGCTTCTCGCCGGACACGGCCTGCATGACGGCGGAGACCATCGGCACGTTCAGACTCATTGCGGGCTCCTCGCCCTTCTTAAATCGCACCAGCGGCGTGCGCAGAGAGACGTTTTCGGGAATGCAGTCCGGGCCGGAATAGCCGGGGACGAGCAGATATTCGTTAAAGGTATGGGACGCGGTGGGAAAAAAATAAGCCATCTTTAGTGCCTCCTTATGATTATTCGAAGAATTCTACGGCTGCGCGGAACATGCCGAGATCGAAGCCGCCGGGGACGTTCTTGTAAAGATCCTGTCCCACGCGCTCGGAGTGGCCCATCTTGCCGAAGACGCGGCCGTCGGGGCTGGTGATGCCCTCAATGGCGCAGACGGAGTTGTTCGGGTTGAAGCGCACGTCCGCTGTGGGCTGCTCCCAGAAGTCGACATACTGCGTGGCGATCTGGCCGTTTTTCGCAAGCTGCTGAATCAGCGCGGGGTCGGCGAGGAACCGGCCCTCGCCGTGGCTGATCGGCACGGCGTAAACCCCGTCGGGCTCTGCCTCAGCAAGCCAGGGGGACAGATCGGAGCACACGCGGGTGTAGACGATGCGCGACTGGTGGCGCGCGATGGTGTTGTAGGTCAGAGTGGGGCAGGTTTCGTCCGTGTCCATGATCTTGCCGTAGGGCACGAGACCGAGCTTGATGAGCGCCTGGAAGCCGTTGCAGATGCCGGCCATGAGTCCGCCGCGCTCATCGAGCAGACGGGTGACGGCGTCCTTCACGGCGCCGCCGCGGAAGAAGGCGGTGATGAACTTGCCGGAGCCGCCCGGCACATCGCCGCCGGAGAAGCCGCCGGGCAGGAAGATGATCTGGGAGCTGTCCGCCGCTTTGGCAAAGCGCTCGGCGGAGCGGGCAATGTCGTCGCTTGTCAGATTGCGCACGACAAAGATTTCCGTCTCCGCACCGGCCTCCTCAAAGGCTCTTGCGGAGTCATATTCGCAGTTCGTGCCGGGGAAGACGGGGATGAGCACCTTCGGCTTCGCCGTGCGGATCACAGGTGAGGCCTTCATGCCGCCGCCGTAGTAAAACGCCTCAATCTCGCCCTGATTCTGCGCAATGTTGCAGGGGTAGACGCTCTCGAGCTTCGTTTCGTAGTTGAGGAACGCCTGATCCGACACGACCTCCGTGCCGCGGCGGATCTCCGGCGTGGCGCTCACGACGCCGAGCGGTGTGCCCTCGCTCTCGGAGCCGGGGGCGAGCTCAACAACGAATGCGCCGTATTTCCAGCCGAAGATGGTCTCGAGCGGCACATCCTGATAGAAGTTGAAGCCCATGCCGCTGCCGATGCCCATTTTGAACACCGCCTCGGCCACGCCGCCGTGGCCCGGCGTCCAGACCGCGACCGCGTCCTGCGAGCGGATCAGGGAGTTGACATAGTCAAACAGCTCCAGCAGACTCTCTGCCGTGGGCAGTCCGTTTTCGTCATATTCCGGCTCCAGCAGCATGACCTGATCGCCCGGCAGGGCGAACACGTTCGGCAGCACGTCCACGGTGCGGCCGGTCGTCACGGCGAAGGAGACGAGCGTGGGCGGCACGTCCAGCTGCTCGAAGCTGCCGGACATGGAGTCCTTGCCGCCGATTGCGGCTACGCCCAGACCCATCTGCGCCCGGAACGCGCCGAGCAGGGCGGCCAGCGGCTTGCCCCAGCGTTTCGGATCGGAGCCGAGACGCTCAAAATACTCCTGGAAGGAGAGATACACGTCGGAAAATTCCGCGCCCGTGGCGATGAGCTTGGCGCAGGATTCGACCACAGCGAGATACGCGCCGTGATACGGGCTCTGCTCCAGAATCCAGGGGTTGCCGCCCCACGCCATGAAGGAACAGGTCTCCGTCTCACCGTGGCGGACGGGAATTTTATGCACCATCGCCTGATTCGGCGTCAGCTGCAGCTTGCCGCCGAAGGGCATGAGCACCGTGCCCGCGCCGATCGTGGAGTCAAACCGCTCGGCGAGACCGCGCTTGGAGCAGACGTTCAGATCGCCCATGAGGGTTTCCATGCCGGAGACAAAGTCCGTCGGAATCTCCTGCTCCGGCTTTTTCGCCGGGGCGGGCTCTGCGGTGATGTGTTTTTCCGCGCCGTTGGTGTCGAGGAAGGCGCGGGAGAGATTCACGATGTTCTTCCCGTTCCAGCCCATAACCAGACGCTTTTCCGCCGTCACGACCGCGACGGGGGTGACCTCGAGGTTTTCGCTGTGGGCCAGCTCCATGAAGCGGCCCTGATCCGCCGCCGCGACGACGACGGCCATGCGCTCCTGGCTCTCGCTGATGGCGAGCTCCGTTCCGTCCAGACCGTCATATTTGCGCGGAACGGCGTTGAGGTCAATTTTCAGTCCCTCGGCCAGCTCGCCGATGGCGACGGAGACGCCGCCCGCGCCGAAGTCGTTGCAGCGCTTGATGAGCCGGGAGGCCTCGCCGTTTCGGAACAGGCGCTGGAGCTTGCGCTCCTCGGGCGCGTTGCCCTTCTGCACCTCGGCGCCGCAGGTTTCCAGACTGGAGAGGGTGTGCTTCTTGCTCGAGCCGGTGGCGCCGCCGCAGCCGTCGCGGCCGGTGCGCCCGCCGAGGAGCAGCACCACGTCGCCCGGCGCGGGCGTCTCGCGGCGCACGTTTTCCTCCGGAGCCGCGCCGATCACGGCGCCGATCTCCATGCGCTTGGCCGCGTAGCCGGGGTGGTAGAGCTCGTCCACCTGACCCGTGGCGAGACCGATCTGGTTGCCGTAGGAGGAATAGCCCGCCGCGGCGGTCGTCACGATCTTCTTCTGCGGAAGCTTGCCCTCCATCGTCTCGCTGAGCGGCTTGAGGGGATCTGCCGCGCCGGTCACGCGCATGGCGGCGTAGACATAGCTTCTGCCGGAGAGCGGGTCGCGGATCGCGCCGCCGATGCAGGTGGCCGCGCCGCCGAAGGGCTCGATCTCCGTGGGATGGTTGTGCGTTTCGTTTTTGAACAGCAGCAGCCAGGGCTGCTCCTCGCCGTCCACGTCCACCGTGATCTTCACGGTGCAGGCGTTGATCTCGTCGCTCTCGTCAAGCTTGTCGAGCATGCCGCGTGATTTGAGCACGCGGGCGGCAATCGTGCCGAGATCCATAAGGTTCACGGGCTTTGTGCGCCCGATGCTGGCGCGCGCCATGAGATATTCCTGATATGCCTGATCCAGCAGGGGATCGGAGAACTTCACGCTGTCGAGCGTGGTGAGAAAGGTGGTGTGACGGCAGTGGTCAGACCAATACGTATCGAGCACGCGGATCTCCGTGATGGTGGGGTCGCGCTGCTCCTCATTTTTGAAATAATCCTGGCAGCAGGCGATGTCGTTTGCGTCCATGGCGAGACCTTTTTCCTTCCGGAAGGTCTCGAGCTCGTCTGCGTTCCAGCCGATGAAGCCCGTCACGGTCTCGACCGTGGTCGGAATCTCATACTGCACGACCAGCGTTTCCGGTCGCTCCATCGAGGCGAGACGGCTCTCCACCGGGTTTACCACATGCTTTTTTACGGCGGCGAGCTCCGCCTCGGAGAGCTTGCCGGCGAGCAGATAGACCTTCGCCGCGCGCACGAGCGGACGCTCGCCGCCGCTCATCAGCTGGATGCACTGCTCGGCGGAGTCGCTGCGCTGGTCAAACTGACCGGGGAGCGGCTCCACGGCGAAGATGGCGCCGTCAAAGTCCGGCAGGTCGGTATAGACGTTGTCCACCTGCGGCTCGGAGAAGACCGTGCGCACGGCCTCCTGGAAGCGCTCGGGCGTGATGTGCTCCACGTCGTAGCGGTTGAGGATGCGCACCTCCGTCGCCGAGGGGATGCCGAGGAAGCCCTGAATCTCCGCGAGGAGCGCGGCGGCCTCCTGAGCCAGTTCCTTCTTCTTTTCAGCGTAAATGCGATAGACCATATAATTTTCACCATCCCATTTTCGTTTGCGTGTGGTTGTTGGTTTTTCCCTTGCGGCGTAGGGCGGTGGCTTGCCGCCGCCG
>JAZQDI010000017.1:0-5413 GCA_045546715.1 Oscillospiraceae bacterium
CCAACACCTACACGCTGAAGCTCGTGGCGAACGACAACGCCCAGTTCAAGCTCGAAGGCGTCCGCGTCTACAACCCCGTCCAGGCCGGCACCGACGCAGCCACCGAGCTGAACAAGACCGACGAGGCGAACGCCACCTATCTGAACCTGCGCAAGGTGCTCCTGAATGACACCGGCGTCGGCGGCTTCACGGTCACGAAGCCCGACGGCAGCACTGACACCGTTGGCGATGCCGTTTCCGGCGTTCTGTTCATCGATGACATGAGCAACATCAAGACCATGTCCCACTACAAGCAGGTCTACAACGCCGAGAAGGGGCTCTGGGAGAACGAGAAGGACGAGAACGGCGAGTGGAAGTACTATGACGAGGAGCTCCCGATCTACACTACCGAGTTTGACGCCTACAAAGCCAACGGCCCGAAGAACGAGATCTATCTCGACGGTCAGCAGGCAATCACCTTCCAGCTCTCCGATAAGGTGCCCGTCGGCACGAAGGTCTGGATCGGCCTGAGCGCGCCTGTGGACGGCAGCGGCTCTGTGAGCATCACCGGCAAGGACGGCAACGTCTCCGTGAACTCCGTCATCGACATGTACTATGACTTCACGGTTCCCGCGAGCCGCCAGATCACGATCACGAACCAGGCGGCCAAGGGCAGCGGCGACATCATCTCCGTCACGAACCTCAAGATCACCGGCGTTGCCGATTTGATCCCGGCAGCGGCGGCGAACAATGAGCAGGAAGTGCTCCACGCCACCCGCGCCCTGTTCGCGCCGGTGACGATGAAGAGTGTCCGTATGGCGGCGAACAATGGCGTCGATCCCGAGGAGACTGTGATTCCCGAGGAGCCCCCGGTGGAGCCTACTGTCGAGCCGACGGCTGCTCCCACTGTGGAGCCCACCGCGGAGCCCACCGCGGAGCCCTCTGTGGAGCCTGCGAATCCCACGCCGAGCATCGCCAATATCATTCAGCAGATCTTCTCCAATTTCGTGAACAGCCTCTTTGGCAGCATTGCCAGACTGTTCGGCAACTAAGGAGGCAAGAACCAATATGAAGAAACCCTATCAGAAGCCCCGCGTGTACGCCGAGTCCTTTGAACTCCTCGAGCACATCGCCAGCTGCAAGACGGCTCAGGGCATTACGTCAGTGACTTACCGCGACGGCAACTCCTGCACCTACACGGACGCGAACCTGACACTGTTCTATCCGTCGAACAGCGGCTGCACGAACGGCTACTATGACCCGAACGACGACTCGATGTATGACTCCTTTGAGGATTACCTCGCGTCCTTCGGCGTCGATCGCGGCGGTTGCTACAACGCGTTCTCAGACGGCAACTTCTTCGCCTCCTGATCCTCAATTCAACCCATGTCCCCGGCGGGAAACCGCCGGGGACGTTTTCTCGTATGTCACTGTCATCCCGAGCCTGCCGAGGGATCCCGGCAGAGAAGTGCTGCGGAGGCAGGATCCTTCGACTCCGCTTCGCGTCGCTCAGGATGACAGGAGGACGCCGCGCGTCAAAAATCCCCGTTTCCCTTGATTTTTCACGGGTTCTGGTGTAAAGTATGCAGGTGTATTTATTTTTGCCTGAGCAATGCAGGCCTGAAAAGAGGGACACTCTTGCAGCAGCAAAGCAAACAGAATTATCTCCACGGCGCAGCCATTCTCACGGTCGGCGTCATCATCACGAAGATTCTCGGCGCCATCTACAAGATCCCGCTGGGCAACATCCTCGGCGACGAGGGATACGCCCACTTCATGGTGGCCTACAGCATTTATAACGTGTTTCTCACGCTGTCCACCGCCGGTCTGCCCGTGGCGCTCTCGCGCATGATCAGCGAGGCGGACACGCTCCGTAAGCCCGTGCAGATGCGCCGGGTGTTCCGCGTGTCGCTTCTGGTCTTCGCCGTCATCGGCATGGCCAGCAGTCTCATCATGTATCTCTTCCCGACGGAGCTTGCCGCCATGATGGACGAGGTGGAGGCCGCCCAGAGCATCTGGGCGATCAGCCCCGCCATGTTCTTTGTCTGCCTCACAGCGGCGTATAAGGGCTATGCCCAGGGCCAGAGCAACATGACGCCCACCACCGTCTCTCAGGTGCTGGACGTGCTGGGCAAGACCGTCGTCGGCCTGATCCTCGCGTGGTATCTCACGCGCGTCGGCAAGAGTTTGCCCGTGGCCTCCGGCGGCGCGATCTTCGGCGTCACGGCCGGCAGTCTGCTCGCGCTGGTCTATATGATCGTCTATAAGCGGCGGCACTATCCCGAGCGCGTCATCGCCGACCCCGATGTGGCCGACGGGGCAGGGAAGATCGCCGTCACGCTCCTGCGCATCGGCATCCCGATCACGCTCGGCTCCTGCGTCATGAGCATGATCAATCTCATCGACGCCAAGCTCGTGCTCAACCGCCTGCAGATGGCGGCGGGCGTGTCCTATCACGACGCGAAGAATCTCTACGGCATTTACGGCAAGGCACAGACGCTCTATAACCTCCCGGCGGCATTTATCGTGCCGCTCAATATCAGCATCATCCCGGCGATCACGGCGCTCGTGGTGCGCGATGAAAACAAAGAGGCCAGCCGCATCTCCGCGTCGAGTCTGCGCGTGGCGGCGCTGCTGTTCATGCCCATGGGCGTGGGGCTCGCTGTGCTCGCAAAGCCGATTATGCGCGTCATTTATCCCACGGGCAACGCCGCCGGCGCGGTGCTGCTCGGCATCCTCGGCGTCGCGGCCATCTTCGTCTGCCTCGCGCAGATCAGCACCGCCGTGCTGCAGGCGAACCGTCTCGAGCTCTGGCCTGTGCTGAGCATGGTCGTGGGCGGCGTCGTCAAGATCGCGGTCAACTGGTTCCTCGTCGGCAATCCCGCTGTCGGCATTTACGGCGCCCCGGTCGGCACGCTCGCGTGCTACATCGTCATGTGCGCCATGAACGCCTGGTTTCTCCGGCGCAAAACCCGCGAGAGCGTGCATGTGCTCCCGGCGCTCGCGCGCGCCGCGCTCAGCTCTGCGCTCATGGGCGCTGCCGCCTGGGCGGTCTATCGCGCCCTCGCCGCCGTGCTGTCCCACGGTGGGGAACTGAGCTGGAAGGGCAGTGCGCTCGCCATGATCGCAGCCATGGCTGTGGCCGTTGCGGTGTATCTCGTTGCGGCAATCAAAACCCGCGCCGTCACCGGAGACGATCTCAAATTGATTCCGCGCGGAGAAAAAGTCGCGGCTTGGCTGCATATTTCCTGACATAACGCCGAAAAGTTAGATTTTTCAAAGGTTTTTTCCATAAAAGGGTTGCTTTGAATTGAAAAATATGTTAAGTTTTGAAAGTCGTGAATTTTACACGCTGGAGGATTTTGTCCGCCTCATTTCCTTCCTCCGTTCGGAGCAGGGCTGCCCCTGGGACCGCGTGCAGACGCATGAGAGCATCCGCCGCAATTTCCTTGAGGAGACCTACGAAGCCTGCGAGGCGATGGACGAGGGAGACATCCCCCACATGCGCGAAGAACTCGGCGACGTGCTCATGCAGGTCCTGTTTCACACGGACATCGAGCGCGAGGCGGGCCACTTCGACATTGACGACGTGGCGGACGCCGCCTGCAAGAAGCTGGTGGACCGCCATCCCCATGTGTTCGGTTCTGCCGAGCAGCGCGCCCAGCCGCAGGACTGGGAGGCCGAAAAGCGACGCGAGCGCGGCCAGACCACCGTGGCCGAGGCAATGGAGACCGTCTCCAGAGCCCTGCCGGGTCTCTGGCGCAGCGACAAGGTGCAGCGCAAGGCCGCCAAGGAGGGCTATGAGTGGCCCGACACGGAGATGGCCTATTCCAAGCTCCCGGAGGAGCTGCGCGAGGTGCGCGAGGCCATGGATTCCGGCGACCCGGACGCCATGGAGGAGGAGCTCGGCGACCTGCTGTTCGCCACGGCGAAGCTCTGCCGCTTCCTCGGCGTCGATCCCGAGCGCGCGGTGCACCGCTCCTGCGATAAGTTCATCCGCCGCTTCGCCGCTGTGGAAAAAGCCCTTTCCGACGCCGGAAAGGAAATGAAGGAGACGTCTCTCGATGAGATGCTCCGCATCTACGCCTCCGTCAAGACGGAGGAACATCATTCGTGAGAATTTTGCCGCCCCCCGGCAAATTCCGATAGATGGCATACTGCCAGAATATTTTAGGAGGATTATTACCATGAATAAAGCTGAACTCATTGCTGCCGTTGCCGAGAGCACGGGTCTGTCCAAGAAGGACAGCGAGAAGGCTGTCAACGCCACGTTCGACTCCATCACTTCCGCTCTGGAAGCCGGCGAGAAGGTCTCCCTGGTTGGCTTTGGCGCTTTCGACGTGAAGGAGCGCGCCGCTCGCATGGGCCGCAACCCCCGCACCAAGGAAGAGGTCGAGATCCCCGCTTCCCGCGTTCCCCAGTTCAAGGCCGGCAAGGCTCTGAAGGACGCTGTCGCGAAATAATTGAAGCGAATACTGCTCCGGGTCTTCGGACCCGGAGTTTTTGTTAAGGAGGAAGCCATGCGTTTAGACAAATACCTCAAGGTCTCCCGCCTCATCAAGCGCCGCACCGTCGCCAACGAAGCCTGCGACGGCGGCCGCATCACGGTCAACGGCCGCCCGGCCAAGGCCAGCTATGACGTGAAGATCGGCGATCAGATTGCCATCGCCTTCGGCCAACGCACCGTCACGGTCGAGGTGCTCGCCGTGGAGGAAAACGCCAAAAAGGACGAGGCCGCGGCCATGTACCGCGAAATTTGAGTCAAAAGAAGAGAAAATGTTAGCACTCATCGATTTTGAGTGCTAACATTTACATTTTGTTCATAAATTCCTGTTTGAATGTTCACATTTGCGGGGTAATTTATATATCAGAAAGAGCGAGAGATTGAAAACACGATCTCAAAAGTTCCATAACACTGTATAACATTCAAGGAGGAATATAAAATGTTCGAAATCATGCCTTTTGACCGCAAGAGTTACCGTATGCGCCCCTTCGATCCGTTCCGCGAGATGCAGGAGATGCAGAGAGCTTTCTGGAACACGCCGTCTGTGGCGTCCAACACCTTCCGCACCGACATCAGCGAGACGAACGACGCCTATAAGCTCGAGGCGGAGCTGCCCGGCTTTGCCAAGGAGGATATCAAGGTCGACATCGATGACGATACCCTGACCATCAAGGCGGAGCACTCCGAGAGCAACGACGAGCAGAATGACGCCGGCGAGTATGTCCGCCGCGAGCGCTACTTCGGCTCCTATTCCCGCAGCTTCAACGTCTCTGAGATCGACGTGGACGGCATCACCGCCGCCTATGAAAACGGCATCCTCACGCTGAACATGCCCAAGAAGGCGCCCGTGAAGCCCGAGTCCCGCCACCTGCAGATCCAGTAAAAACGCTTCAAGTCTCTTTTTCCCCCTTTCAATCAAAAGCCGCTGCC